>JAEXXN010000077.1 GCA_023405875.1 Bacillota bacterium
AATCCTTTGATCAGCAGATATGCAAGCAAGGAAATGTCTTTTATATTTTCCGAGGATTATAAATTCTCCACCTGGAGAAAGCTCTGGACAGCACTGGCCGAAAGTGAAATGGAGCTGGGCCTGAACATATCGCAGGAACAGGTGGATGAGCTGAAGGCGCATATATATGATATTAATTACGAGGCTGCGGAAAAAAGAGAGAAGGAAACACGCCACGATGTAATGTCCCATGTATATGCCTATGGGCTCCAGTGCCCCAAAGCGAAGCCGATAATACACCTTGGCGCCACCAGCGCCTTTGTCGGCGACAATACTGATGTCATACAGATGTCCGAAGGTCTTAAGCTGATAAGGACAAAGCTTTTAAATGTAATAAACAATCTTGCGGATTTTGCTGATAAATATAAACAGCTCCCAACCTTGGGTTTCACTCATTTCCAGCCGGCACAGCTTACGACGGTAGGCAAAAGAAGCTGCTTGTGGCTGCTGGACTTCCTTATGGATATCGAAGAGCTTGACTTCCAGGCCGGAAGGCTAAGGCTCAGGGGAGTAAAGGGTACTACAGGAACACAGGCAAGCTTTATGGCGCTTTTTAACGGTGACCATGAAAAGATAAAGGAACTGGACAGAAGAGTAACAAAAAAGCTGGGCTTTGAAGAAAGCTTCCCGGTTACCGGACAGACATATTCCCGGAAGCTGGATAGCCAGGTGCTGAATGTTCTTACACAGGTAGCGGAATCTGCACATAAATTCAGCAATGACATACGCCTGCTCCAGAGCCTCAAGGAGCTTGAGGAACCCTTTGAAAAGAATCAGATAGGCTCCTCGGCAATGGCTTATAAGCGTAATCCGATGAGATGCGAAAGAATAGCTGCATTATCAAGGTTCGTTATAACAAACTCGCTGAATCCTGCTATTACTGCAGCGGCACAGTGGTTTGAAAGGACTCTTGATGATTCTGCAAATAAAAGGCTTGCAGTTCCGCAGGCATTTCTTGCAGTGGACAGCATACTCAATATAATGATAAATGTCTCCAACGGCCTTGTCGTATATGAGAAAATGATAAGGAAGCATATTAATGAGGAGCTGCCCTTTATGGCTACAGAGAACATCCTGATGGAGGCTGTAAAAAACGGCGGCGACCGTCAGGAGCTGCATGAAAAGATAAGGCAGTATTCGATAGAGGCCGGCAGGCGAGTAAAGGAAGAAGGCCTGGATAACAACCTTATAAGTCTGATTGAAGAGGATGAAAGCTTCAACCTGGATAAGGAGAAAATAACGGAGCTTATGAAAGCAGAAAACTTCATTGGACGGGCTCCCGAGCAGGTCTCAGAGTTTTTGGATGAGCATGTTTATCCCCTCCTGAAGGCGAATTCTGACAAGCTTAATGTAAAAGTTGAGCTTAAGGTTTAAAAAGGTATATTGTAAAAATATACAACTATGTATATAATATAGAAATAGATTTAGAAGGGAACGGCACCGAGATTGTTCCCTACACAAATTGCGCAATTGGGAGGAATACATATGAGCAGCATTATGATAAAACAGCTGTACAGAAATTCTGGGGATTACCTTAACAAGAAGATACTGGTATCCGGATGGGTAAAGACTGAGAGAACCTCCAAGAATTTTGGCTTTATAGAATTGAATGACGGGAGCTTTTTTAAGAATCTCCAGGTAGTATTCGAAGAGAGTCTGGAAAACTTCAACGATATAGCAAAGCTTTCGGTAGGCTCGGCTATAAATGTGGAAGGACTTCTGGTGGAGTCTCCCGGGGCAAAGCAGCCCTTTGAATTAAAGGCAGAGAAGATAGTCATCGAAGGAATTTCAGCTCCTGACTATCCTCTCCAGAAAAAGAGCCATTCCTTTGAGTTTCTGAGGACAATAGCTCATCTCAGGCCAAGGACGAACACCTTTGCAGCCGTGTTCAGGGTCAGATCCCTGGTAGCATATGCAATTCACAGGTTCTTCCAGGATCAGGGCTTTGTATATGTGCATGCACCTATAATAACAGGCAGTGACGCAGAGGGAGCCGGTGAAATGTTCAGGGTAACTACTCTGGATATGGATAAGCCTCCCAGAACAGAAGAGGGAAAGATTGATTACTCAAAGGACTTCTTCACAAAATCAACAAACCTTACGGTAAGCGGGCAGTTGAATGTTGAGACCTTCTGCATGGCCTTCAGGAATGTTTATACCTTCGGGCCTACCTTCAGAGCAGAGAATTCCAATACTGCAAGACATGCGGCGGAATTCTGGATGATAGAGCCTGAAATAGCCTTTGCAGAGCTTACAGACAATATGGAGCTTGCTGAAAATATGGTAAAATATATAATCAACTATGTATTGGAGAATGCTCCTGAAGAAATGGAATTCTTCAACAAATTTATCGACAACACTCTGCTGGACAGGTTGAACAATATAGTCAACTCTGAATTCGGAGTGGTTACCTATACAGAAGCCGTGGATATACTTATAAAATCAGGTGTGAAATTTGAATATCCGGTGAAATGGGGAACTGACCTTCAGACGGAGCATGAAAGATATATAACTGAGCAGGTTTATAAGAGGCCGGTATTTGTAATCAACTATCCAAAGGAAATAAAAGCCTTCTATATGAGAATAAATGAAGACAACAAAACAGTTGCCGCAATGGATCTGCTGGTTCCGGGAGTAGGTGAGATCATCGGAGGCAGCCAGAGAGAAGAAAGGCTTGAGGTCCTGGAAAAGAAAATGGACGAAATGGGACTCAACAAGGAGGATTACTGGTGGTATCTGGACACAAGGAAATACGGCGGTGTAAAGCACGCCGGCTATGGACTCGGCTTTGAGAGGATAATCATGTATATAACCGGTATGAGCAATATCAGAGATGTAATACCCTTCCCAAGAACAGTGAAATCGGCTGAATTCTAGTGGTAAATGCACAAAGATGATTTTAATTGTAAATAATTCCTAAGTATAAAAAAACTGTTGAATTTTTAAATTCAACAGTTTTTTGTATATGTAATTATTGTAAACCTGCAATTATTAACATAACAAAGTCTGATTAACAAATAATAATATTATTGAATTATATTGAAGCCACTTAAGATATTCCATAAGAGTAAAGTTTGAATTCAATAATAGCAAGACAATATTTTGCGAAATTCTATTTATTGACATAGGTAGGCTTTCGCGGGATATATAGTTAAGGAGGACGTTTATGCATAAAAAAATTATCATAATTGCCGTTATACTATCTGTTTTGTTCAATATACAAGCATATGCAGAGCCGGATAATGATATTATAAATGAAATCATGAATTGCCCGGAGGATAAGGTGATTTCGGTATTAAGCAGTGAGAAGTACATTGAGGAATTAAAATTCATGGGCTATTATAAACAGGATTATAAGGACCACAACATCAATTTAAGGAATGCGGTGTTGAGGTTTCAAAGCGACTGCAACCTTCCTGCCGACGGTATACAGGGTCCGGTGTTCAAAAGTGCCATGATAAAAAGGCTAAGCGCAGGAAACCGTTTCAAATCGCCGGATATTATTGCAAGAGCACCTTCAAAGGGTTTCTGGATAACCATTAATCGCACAAATAGAATATTGACCTTATACAAGGGAAGAACGGTTGTAAAGAAATATCCCGTAGCAATAGGCAGGGAAACACACAAAACACCCCAGGGAAAATTTTATCTGTACTTAAAGAGAACAAATCCCATGTGGACAGGAGCAGGACATTCCAAGCCTGTAGCAGGAGGCTCCCCGGAAAATCCATTAGGCAAGCGGTGGATGGGTCTTTCCCTTGGCAGAGGAAATTTGTACGGCATACACGGGAATAACAATCCATATTCCATAGGACAAAGAGTATCAAAGGGATGTATAAGAATGATCAATTCGGATGTAATGAGCCTGTACAATATGGTACCGGTGGGTATACCCGTATGGATAGGCAATGACGCTACACTGAGAAAATGGGGAGTAACCCAGAAAAGTTACTATTGATATAAATAAAAAAAATCGCAAACTCGTTGCGATTACTTAGCTTTATATTTGGCAGGGGCAGAAGGACTTGAACCCTCAACCAACGGTTTTGGAGACCGCTACTCTACCAGTTGAGCTATACCCCTGCGATACTTTCTTATTATATATAAAAAGCAGGATTAAGTCAATAGTTTATTATAACAAGATTTCAATGAAAGGTTTTGCAGACTTGCCAAAACCTACCCGAGTGTTTCAACGAGGCAGAATATATACTCACCGCCTGTTAGACAACGAAAGCGGTACACACTATAGGTGGAGGACATCCTTTGCCTCGTTATAACCTTTATTAACAATGCATAGGAAATAATAATGTAATAAATTAACTGTGGTATATGCATAATATATGCATATACCTATTTTTATAGGTATAATCGCCTTTACTGTATGACCTGGCCTGAACGAGCTTCAGGAAAGGCTTCCTTGGCGTTTATGCTATTCCCGCGAAGCCCTTTTATAGGTATTTTCAAAATAGGAGTGTAATATGAAGCTATCCAATATATTACAAGATAATATTATTATGCTGAAAAAAAATTTTAAAGAGGACCAATCCCTGCTTTTCAGGGAGTTTTTCATTGGTGGGGCCAAGAATGTGGAATGCCTTGCTGTTTTTATTGAAGGTATGGTGGATCTGATCAGAATCAACGATGAAATAATAAGACCTTTGTTGGAGCTGAAGACTGAAGAGACCGATACGGACATATATCTTCCTTCAGTATTGAAAAATAAAATTGCTTCTCCGCAGCTCGAAACCACCGGTGATTATGAAAAATTGGTCAGTTGTTTGATAAATGGATATACTGCAATTTTAATAGATGGATATGACAAGGCAATAGCAGTAAATACACTTAATATAAATAGAAGAAACATAACCGAGCCTATAACGGAAAAGGTTATCAGAGGCCCGAGGGATGGTTTCAATGAGTCTTTATACAACAATCTTACGCTTATAAGGGCCAGGCTTAACAGCAAAAACCTGAAAATAAAATTTAAGGAGATCGGAAGAGTGACGAAGACCAAGGTATGCATATGCTATTTAGAGGA
The DNA here is from genome assembly GCA_023405875.1 of Bacillota bacterium. GTDB lineage: Bacteria > Bacillota > Clostridia > Lutisporales > Lutisporaceae > BRH-c25. Next base: position 5,078 of record JAEXXN010000077.1, read on the forward strand.
TATCGCATCTCCGGATATAGTTAGGGAAGCGGAAAGAAGGCTCGATAAAATAGATATAGACGCTATTCTTGATTCAGGTTATATTCAGGAATTTATCAGCGATGAAGGCTATTCACCCTTCAGGACCATAGATCATACTGAAAGGCCGGACGCAGTTGCAGGTAAGCTTCTTGAAGGGAGAGTCGGGATCATATGTGAAGGAAGCCCGTTTGCACTTACATTTCCTTGTGTCTTTATTGAATTTTTCCAGAACAGCTCGAATTATTACAATAACTTTTACTATGCCACTTTTAACAGGCTGTTGAGCTTTCTGGGATTTTTTCTTACCACCAGTGTACCGGCAATATATAC
>JAEXXN010000128.1 GCA_023405875.1 Bacillota bacterium
ACTGTAGACAGGGCAATCAGGGCTACAACCGCTTCAGCAAGCATCATACCATAGCCTACAGGCTTTGCGTCGCTTTCCTTCGCCAATTGCTTTGAGGTCGTTCCTGAACCTACCAGGCTGTGGAAGCCCGAACAGGCGCCGCATGCGACTGTGATAAATAGCATCGGGAACATCGGGAACCAGAAGCCGTCGCTGCCGAAAGCATTGGTCCAGGCAGGATATTGAGTTTCAAAGCCGCCGAAAAGTACGCCTATGAAGGATACCAACAGTGTTGCATACAGGAAGTAACCGCCCAGGTGGCCGCGGGGCTGCAGCAGTGCCCATACAGGCACTATTCCTGCTATGAAGCAGTATGCTATTATGATAAAGTTCCATACCTTCTGGGCATCCTTGGGAGAAGAAAGGCCGAGGATATCCTGAAGGTTGAAGGGTATATACTGTCCGATCCATATAGAAACTGCAACCAGAGGCAGGAATATGGCCGTTGCCACACCGAGCTTCATTTTGGTGTATTTAAGCGTAAAGCCCATAATAACAGGGAGTATCAGGTACAGAATGGACGAGGTAGCGGTTGCTCCGCCGCCGACAACTGCACCGTCAGCCAATTCCACCGTGTTGACGAAGGCAGAGGTTGTTATATCGGTGAAAGCAACAATTATCATAACCAGAGTAAAAAATATGAAGACATTGAAGAGGATCCATACTCTCTTGGAAACATAGTTTTTCATTGTATCTGCAATTCCGGCTGCCTTATGGCGGATCGAAGCAACAAGGGAGCCCATGTCGTGAATACCGCCGATGAAAATTGTACCTATGACGATCCAGAGGAATGTGGGAAACCAACCGAAGGTCATGCCTGCAATTACAGGCCCCGTTACCGGCCCAGCAGCTGCAATTGCAGAGAAGTGCTGACCGGCCAGGTATTTTGCGTCTGCAGGGACATAGTCCACGCCGTCTTCCATTTCAACGGACGGAACTACTCTCGAATCATCAAGCTCGAACACTTTCCTGGAGATAAATTTTCCGTAGGTGAAATACGCCCCGACAAGGATAAGCGTCCCGATACCGACAAGAACAAGAATATTCATACCTTACCTCCTTGTGCGCATACCTGCGCAATTATTTTACATAGATATAATTCCTATAAAATTATTTCTCTGCAAATTAATTATATATGAAACAAACGGTATGGAATTAAATAATGCACTAAATAACAAAATGGGCACATAAAATGCATTTATATGCCCATTAGTCTTTTAAAGGAGGTGATGTTGTTCCTGCTCACAGGGATTTTTGAATCCAGCCCCTTCAGCTTAAGCATATATGTACTGTTGAACCAGGGGATGATTTCGGTGACCTTATCGATATTTACTATATAGGACCGGTGGCATTTAAAAAAATTGTCCGGCGGAAGCCTGTTATAGAAGTCGGAAATACATGCGGATACTTTGAACCGGTCGTCTAATGTATAGACATGAACTTCATGCTCATGAGCTTCGCAGTAATATATGTCGTTGGTACAGATTACGAAAAGCTTATCATTTTTCCACAGGGTCATTTTACCGTTGTGATGCTTCATAACGCTATTTTCCAGTCTTTGCAGAGCCTCTATGATCCTGATCTCCGAGTAAGGCTTCAGAATATAATCAAAGGCGGCAACCTCAAAGGCTTCAAGGGCATGCTCACTGTAAGCGCTTATGAACACAAAGACCGGCTTTGCCGCCAGGGTGTTCACTACCCTGCTGAAAGCCAGGCCATCCAGCTTGGGCATGTTTATGTCGAGGAAGATTATGTCTACATTATGCTTCTGCACATATTCAAGAGCCTTGATACTGTCATCGAATTTTTCCAGTATCTTTATTGAGCTGAAATTGGTGATAAAGTAGCTTAACTCCTGGATTGAAGGTAATTCGTCATCTACAATGATACAATTCATCGCTTCACCCCCGTTCAAATATAAAATAAAGCCTTGCAAGCTTTCTTCAGTCTGAATCAACCAGTGCAACGGATCAATTAAGTATGAAGCTTATTCTTGTGCCGACAGCAGGGCGTTCTATATGCAGACCGGTACCGTATATATGCCTCAGTCTTGCATCCACATTTGACATACCGATCCTGTTTCCTTTTGTGATCATGGCATCCTTACTGTCGATAAAGGCCTGGGGGATTCCTATTCCGTCATCCTCTATAACTATTTTTACCTCGTTCTCATCATGCCGTTTTACTTCGATTCTTACATTTCCTGCCCCAATACCTCCAAGAATGCCGTGCTTGATTGAGTTTTCCACAATAGGTTGAATTATCAATGACGGTATCTTTATATGAATGCTTTCATCAATATCATAGGATACATTAAGCTTATCCCCGAACCGTGCCTTTTCTATCTCCACATAAGCCTTGACCTGCTGGAGCTCCTTGCTTATATCTACAAAGGTGCTTGTTTCCTCTATGTTATACCTTAAATAAGTAGATAAATTTACAATCAGCTCTCTTGCACTGTCAGGATTGACACGCAAAAGGGCGGTGATGGTATTCAATGAATTAAAAAGGAAGTGCGGGTTGATCTGTGCCTGCAGCGCTTTGATCTCGGCATTTGAGGCCAGCTCCTTAAGCTTACCGACCTTGCTTATTTCAAGCTGTGTAGATATTATCTGGGATAAACCCACAGCCAGCTTTTCATGTATTGAGGTTATTCCGTTTTCCTTAGAATAATATAGCTTCAGAGTCCCTGTAATGTCTTCACCCTCCTTAAGAGGAACAATAAGTCCGGATTTCAGCTGGCAGTTCTCTGAGGTACATTCTATTTCCGCAGGGGAATTCAGGATACACATGCGCCCATCATTTATAACCTGTTTTGTGGCATAGGTCTGAAGAGGCTCACCGCTGATATGGTGGTCGGAACCCAGGCCGACATGGGCCAGTATGGTTGTTTTATCGGTGATTGAGACAGCGGCGGCTCCGGTAGAGTCCTTTATTATGGAACATATCTTCTGCAAGGAATCGCTGTTGATTTCTCTGAAATAGGGAAGTGTCTTGTTTGCAATTTCAAGAGCAAGCTGGGCCTGCTTTGCTGCCATTTGCTCCTTTTCATTATAGGCTTTCTGTATCAGCAGTATGAGGATACAGATACCCAGCGCGTTTGTGAAGCTCATGGGTAAATAGATGCTTTTCACTATATACAGGGCACTTTCGTAAGGCTTTGAAAGCAGTAAAATCAGGAGCATTTCAATGCTTTCTACCGCAACGCCTCCGATAAGTCCATAAAACCATTTGCCATGCTTGGTTCCCTTTATATATATAAAGGCTGAAACGAAGCCTGCAATGACTGTGGCTATTGCACAGGGCAGCGAGGTTATCCCGCCGATATCATAAACAAACCTGTGAATTCCGGCTATTATGCCTGATACGATACCGACAAAAGGACCGCAGAGTATGCCTCCGGCCATTATTCCGATTATCCTTGTATTGGCTATTGCACCATATACGTTTGTACCTGAATATGTGCTTATGATTCCAAAGATTGCAAAGGTTACGGATAGAATAATAAGATCAAGCCTTTTGAATTCGTCCTTTTGGATTATCTTTTTGAATACCGACAAATTGGAGACAATAAAAGCAACAATAATCACATAAATCAGGCTGTTAATAAGATTTCCCCACAAATCCATTATACAATTCCCTCGATTCCGATATTTTTACGAATAAGCATAATCCTTATACACTATTTTATCTTTTTTTCTCTATGCATGCAATTATGCCTTCCTTGCCGGCAACAAAAATAAAAGAATCAGGGGCAAGGTATACGCAGTCCTTCTTTATTAATATTATAATACAATTATATATCGCTTGATGTATACTGAAAATATTATACATTTTATAATTATGTTATAATAAATATTATGATATAAGGATGGTTATTTAAATGAGTATAATTAGAACTATTGGGAAAATAATTACCGGCAAAAATGCAACAGACGGAGCAGGGGTCAAGCTGGTAAGAGTATTCGGATATAACGATGTAAAAGAGCTTGATCCCTTTTTAATGCTGGATGCCTTTGACTCCAGCAATCCTGATGATTATGTAAAGGGTTTTCCCTGGCATCCCCATAGGGGAATAGAGACTATTACATATCTCATATCAGGTGATATTGAGCATGGAGATAGTCTGGGGAACAAAGGAAGCATAAAGGACGGTGACTGCCAGTGGATGACCGCGGGCTCGGGGATAATTCACCAGGAGATGCCAAAGCCCTGTAACAGGATGCTGGGAGTTCAGCTCTGGCTTAACCTCCCTTCCGGAGATAAAATGTCTGCACCGAAATATAAGGATATCCTGGAGGAAGATATACCCGTTGTTGATGAGGCAGGTAATAAAGTGCATGTCATATCTGGTATCTACAAGGGGGTTCAGGGAGCTTTTTCCGGAAATCATGTCAAGCTTGTGTATCTGGATGCTGAAATAAAACCTGCAGGGGAATGGTCTATAAGTACTGATGCTGAGTCAACACTATTTGTGTATATTATTGAGGGTGAGGGATACTTTGATCCGGAAAATAAAGAGCTGATAGCGGAAAGGCATGCTATATTGTTCAACAAAGGGGATACCTTGTATGTCAGAGCGTCCGGAAAAGGAATGAGATTGCTGCTGCTTTCGGGAAAGCCTTTAAGAGAGCCTATTGCCTGGGGCGGCCCGATAGTGATGAATACCAGGGAGGAATTGGAACAGGCCTTCAGGGAATTGGATGAAAACAAGTTCATAAAATAAAAACAGGGCAATTGGAGGCTTAAACTCCAATTGCCCTGTTCGTTACCATTTCCCACAAAGCCATGCCGGAAATGGTTTGATTATTTTTTGACTTCCTGTTTCCCGGTCACCTTGCTCTTTTCATCCATTTTGAATCCTGCTTTTGCCGCGTCGGTAGTGAAGTATACATTTCCGTCAATTGTGGCATCCACCAGTTGGAAGTCGGTTGTTGATACATATAGGTCACCCTTGAAGGTCCCGCTCTGTATCCTGGCGTTCGGGCTGTTGATTGTAAGCTTCGGCGCCGTCAGATTGAACCTGTTGGTCACATTATGGTCCGCATCCTGGGTATAAAGAGCGATCTTACGCTGTATCTGATCCTTGCCGGCTTCATCCTTTTTGCCATTTTTGAATTCGCCCTCCAGCAGCAGCTCCTTATCAAAGGTGAGATCCTTGAGAGTACATATGATCCAGGTGCCGGACTTGCTGATCGCCTTTTCAAAGGCAGCCTCGGTATTTACTATTGAGGCTGTTGTCGTAGCATCCGGCGTAGGAGTTGGAGTTGCTGTTCCTGTAGGTGTAGGTGTTGCTGCCTGCGTCGGTGTGGGAGTCGGTTCTGCAGGCGGTGCAGGCGTCTGCGTACATCCTGCCAGTACAATGATCAATGTCAATGCAATTATTAGGACTTTAGACTTCATAGAAAATCCTCCTTAATAGATTACTGGTATTATTTATTTATTTTTTGATGTATTTTTGTACCTCTAATACATTATTGCCTGAATATCAAAAATAAATGTATTATATGCTATGTAATAAAAGACTCATTGTATAATTCATCATTTGCAGGAGCTGCTTGATTTTTGCCGATATGGCTTTAATAATAATTATTATATTATTGATAAAAATAATATAATAAATTATTTACAATAGTGTGCATCATATAGTATAATGAAAATGTGGTTGAGCAAATGCCCTGAATAGGGTGTGGACAGTGAGCAGGGCGGAAATAAAAGTAATGTTAATAGGCATTAGGAGGTAATATTTTGAGTGTTGATAAGCAGGATGCACTTTTTGAGGGCTTGGTACAGGAGCTCCGCAGAGGAACTATAATTCTCAGTGTCATGAGCCGGTTGAAATCTCCGCAATACGGATATTCCCTCGTGATCCTTCTTGCGGATAAGGGAATAACGGTGGATGCAGGCACTTTATATCCGCTGCTGAGAAGGCTTGAAGGCCAGGGACTCCTGGAGAGCAGTTGGGATGTGGAAAGTGCGAAGCCGAGAAAATATTATCAGCTGAGCGAATATGGCAGGGAGATATACCGGCGGTTATGTACACAATGGTTTGAGATAGTTGAGAATATGAATAATCTGATTGAGGATGTGAGATAAATGGAGCTTGTGAACAGGTATATTTATGCTGTAACAAAGGGATTACCCCAAAAACAACGGGGGGATATAGAAAAAGAGTTAAAAACACTTATCGAGGATATGCTTGAACAGTACCAGGGAAATGAGCCCTATGAGGCAAAGCTTGAAAAGGTTCTTATGGAACTGGGAGATCCTGCGGTTCTTGCGGAAAACTACCGGGAATCCAAAAGGTATCTGATAGGCCCGGGTAATTATGATAATTATATAATGCTGTTAAAAATCGTATTGGGAGCTGTGTTTCTTGGAATATCCGTTGCCATTGGTGTAGGCGGCATTTTTTCGGAGCAGCAGAATGCGGCCGGGATTTTTGGAGATTATATAGCAGCACTGTTTTCCGGACTTCTTCAAGGCTTTGCCTGGGTTACGGCGGCATTTGCTTTTGCAGAGCACAGAGGGGTCAATCTGACAGTGTATGGAGGAACAAAGGGAGAAGTGTGGAGCATAGCCAAGCTGCCTGAAATACCGGAGAAAGAGGCGCGCATATCTCCGGTGGAATCTGTCTTTACCATACTGGTAACAGTTCTGTTCATAACAATATTATATCTTTCGCCGCAGATTTTTGGAGTATATATGTCAGATAATATCACAGGTACTATGGTCATTCCAATATTTGATACCGCTGTGATCAAAGGATACAGGCTGCTGCTTGCCGCAATACTGGTCTTCAGTATAGCCAAAGAGGTTGTCAAGCTTGTTTCCGGCAGATGGACACTTAAGACCGCTTCGGTCTATTCGGTATTGAGTATTGCAGCTACAGCAATCTCTCTGGCATTCTTCAGTGATGTCCGCATCTGGAATCCGGATTTTTCAGCAGAGCTTTTAAAGTATGCCGACATCGGCATCAGTTTTATTAACCGTCATGGACAGACCCATACCGGGATCTTAGTGATAATTGCAGCCGCCGGACTATTGGATGTGGTGATTGTAATGTATAAGGGTATTAGGTATAATTAACAAGGGAAAACAGGGCAATATTAAATTTGTATATACTGCCGGCAACGTATGGTATCCGAAGCTTGGAACGCCTGAGGGCAGGTAGCTTGCAGATATATTGAGAGCATAGAAGACAATACAGGAGGTATTATGAAGGAATCAAACAAGGAAGACATTATAAACAATCCGGGTGAAAGCGGGCTGCCGGAAGAAGAGCGCTTGAACCCTGAACAGAACATAAATGACCAATTTCCGGACTGGAAGAGAAAGACTGCATTGTTCCTGTCGGGACAGGCGGTATCGCTTTTCGGATCAGCACTGGTACAGTATGCAATAATCTGGTATATAACCCTCAACACCAAGTCGGGACAAATGATGACTATTTCCGCTCTGTTCGGATTTTTGCCCCAGATAGTGATTTCTCTATTTGCAGGAGTATGGGCCGACCGTTACAGCAGACGACTGCTGATCATGCTTTCCGATATCCTTATAGCAACCTCGACACTTGTACTGGCAATATTATTCCTGATGGGCTATAAAGATATATGGCTGATGTTCATAGTATCGGGTATACGTTCCTTTGGAACCGGTATACAGCATCCGGCGGTAAACGCCATGGTACCGCAGCTTGTACCCCAGGAAAAGCTGGCAAAGGTCAATGGCTTGAACGGAAGCATCCTTACCCTCATACTGCTGGTATCCCCGGCGGTGAGCGGTGCACTGCTTTCCTTTGCCACAATAGAGGCGATTTTCTTTATCGATGTAACTACAGCAATGATAGCAGTAGCCATAATGGCGACACTCAAGGTGCCGCTTCACAGAAAAGCTGCAGAGAAGCAGCAGATAGGATACCTGGACGACTTGAAGGCCGGCTTCAGATACACCGCAGAGCATCCCTTCGTCAGGAGTCTTCTGGGCTTCTATCTGGTATTCTTCTTTCTGATAACGCCGGTTGCGTTTCTTACGCCGCTGCTGGTGGCACGTACCTTCGGAGAAGAGGTATGGCGCCTTACCGTCAATGAGATGTTCTATTTCGCGGGCTCTATTGCAGGAGGACTGATATTTACGGTATGGAGCGGCTTCAAAAACCGGGTCCACACAATCACGGTAGCCGCTATATCCTTTGGCCTGCTTACGGCATTATTAGGTGTTTCCAGGGTATTCTGGATATACCTAATCGTAATGTTCCTGGAGGGAGTAGGAATGCCCTTCTTCAGCAATCCCCTCACCGTGCTGCTCCAGGAAAAGGTGGATATGGATATGCAGGGCAGGGTGTTCAGCATGCTCCAGATAGTAAGCTCCACTGCAATGCCGGCCGGCATGCTAATATTCGGCCCCATGGCGGACATAGTGAGCATAGAGCTGCTGCTTATAATTACCGGAGTGCTG
>JAEXXN010000252.1 GCA_023405875.1 Bacillota bacterium
CGTATAAACTACGCTGTGGAGCATGGAATAAATAATATAGGTGAGAATAAAGTCCAGGAAATAACAGCAAAGTATGAAAATATTGAAGAAAATGTTAAATGGCACCTTATAGGTCATTTACAAACCAACAAGGTAAAATATATAATAGATAAAGTAGCATTGATTCATTCGGTTGACAGCATGGGTCTTGCAGAGGAAATAAGTAAAAGAGCAACAAAGGCAGGTATTGTTAAGGACGTACTTGTTCAGGTGAATGTAGCACAGGAAGATACCAAGTTTGGTATTGATTATAAGGATACCGAAGATTTTGTGAGGCAGCTTTCCAGTCTGACCGGGATAAGGGTAAAGGGTCTGATGACGATTGCTCCGTTCAGTGAGGATGCCGAGCTGGTACGACCTGTATTCAGGCAGCTTAAGGAACTGTATGATACTCTGGCTGCCGCCGACATCGCTAATGTTGAAATGAAATATCTATCAATGGGTATGACAAATGACTATAAGGTGGCAATTGAAGAGGGCTCAAACATGGTAAGGATTGGAACAGGTATATTTGGCGCAAGGAATTACAACGAAGTCAAATGATTTGCACAACCTCTACAGGTAGTTGATACAGAATTAGTATTGCAGGGTGGAGATATCTCCGCCTCGTTGAAACGGTGTGTTATAATTTTAATAAGGGGGTAAAAGTATGTCGTCGAACATTTTGAACAAGGTACTTTATTTTATGGGAATCGGAGAAGCAGAAGAGGAAGAACATGAAGAGGTTGAAGCCTTTGCGAAACCGCAGATAGAAGCAGTTACTACAAATGTACATAAGAAGAGCAATGTTGTAAACATACATTCCGCCTCTTCTCCAATGAAGGTAGTGCTGGTTGAGCCCTCTTCCTACGATGAGGTTCAATCCATATGTGATGATCTGAAGAGCAAGAAGCCTATAATAATCAACTTTGAAGATATGGATAAGGATGTTGCCAAAAGAATGGTTGACTTTATCAGCGGTGCAGTGTATGCACTGGACGGAACCATACAGAAGGTTTCAAACGGCATAGTGCTGGTCGCACCTTCCAATGTGGATATACTCGGCAATATAAAAGGCTCAATAGGCGATGAGGATTTTGACCTGGAAGGTATCTTCAGCTGGCTTAAGTAATGCGTACATAGTAAAAATAATAACTTTAATAAAAGGATGAGAGTGGTTAAATGAGAATCATACTAGCAACGACCCTATCATATTTTTTTGATTTTCTCAATTTTATGATTTTAATCAGAGTGTTTTTGTCATGGTTTAATTTAAATCCGAACGGCAGGCTGGTAGGCTTGATATATCAGCTGACTGATCCGGTGCTGGAGCCTTTCAGAAGGTTGACCGCCAGGCTGGGGTTTAATACCGGAATGATTGATTTTTCGCCGATCATATCGCTTTTGTTTCTTTATTATATACTGAAGCCATTGCTGCTGACTCTGATATATACATTTTTTTAGCGTATTGAAAAGCAAGGAAAATATTTCACGAAATATACAGGTGGTCTTGTGAAGGATAATAAGCAGATATTGGACAGGTATAAGGATTATGAGGACCGGGTGCTGGTCAATGAGCTTCTTGAATATGCAAAGGCCTGCACCGGCGGATATGTCCTGAAGCATACGGATTTTTTGGACCCCAGGCAGCAGAAGCTTGCAGAGGACATACTCGGCAGAAATAAAAGCATAGCCTACACCTTCAACGGTGGCATTGAAAATAGTGAAAGAGCCGTTTGTATGATTCATGATATCAATTATGAAATAACAGAAGAGGATATTCCTATTACAATATTGTCCATTACCTGGAATAAGAGCTTCAGCAGGAAGCTTTCCCACAGGGATTTTTTGGGGAGTATTCTGGGGTGTGGAATAAAGAGGGAAAAGGTTGGAGATATTATTTTAGATGAAGACAGTGCATATGCAGCCTGTATGTCGGATATCTCCAGATATTTGCTATACAACCTCAACAAGGTCGGCAGCGTTGCAGTCAGTGTCTCTGAAGCAGAGGCTCCTCAAAAAAAGGAGGAAAAGGTAAAGGTCATTGCTTCAACTGTAGCTTCTCTCAGGCTGGACAGCGTTATAGCCACCGGCTACGGGGTTTCCAGGGCAAAGGCGGCAGAAGCTGTAAAGAGCGGCAAGGTAAAGGTCAACTGGGAGGATACCGAAGCTGTATCAAGTGAAATGAAGCAGGGGGATATAATATCCTTGAGAGGGAAAGGCAGAATAGTACTTGAAGAAGTAGCAGGTACTACGAAAAAAGACAGGATCAGGATCACTATAAAGAAATACCTTTGATGGAGGTTGAGATGCTATGATTACTCCGATGGACATTCGCAACAAAGAATTTAAAAAGGGCTTCAAAGGATACAGGGAAGATGAAGTTGACGAGTTTTTGGATAAGGTAATAGCGGATTATGAGAAAATTTACCGGGAAAACGGAGAGCTGAAGGACAGGATATCCATTGACAATGAGCGGATAGAAAGCTATAACAGCATGGAAAAATCCCTGCAGAATACGCTTCTTATCGCACAGACCACCGCTGAAGACATAGTGGCAAATGCCAGGAAAAAGTCCGAGATGATCATAAAAGAAGCGGAGGATCAGGCCAGGAGAATTATTGAGGACGCAAACACCAGTGTGATTAAGGTCAACAAGGACTATGAAGAACTGAAGAAGGAAGTTCAGGTCTTTAAGACAAGGTTCAAGACGCTTTTGCAGTCTGAGCTTGAAGCGCTTAATGCGACCTTGAAGGATATATAAAGGCTAACAAACACGGAATTGGTAAGGCTCTTTCACAAGGCGGTGGAAGAGTTTTTGACTTACAGGAGGCATCAGGATGGAACTCAGGTATATTTCAAAAGAGCAAGCCGATAGAAAAATTGTAAGGGTAAAGCAGGCCGCCATAGGAGACGGTGACTTTACGATCCTTGCCGGGCCCTGTGCCGTAGAGGGGCTGGAGATGCTTGTTGCCACTGCTGAATGGGTAAAGGCTAATGGAGCCGCAATACTCCGGGGCGGGGCCTTCAAGCCCAGGACCTCCCCCTATGCCTTTCAGGGGCTGAAGGAGGAGGGTCTTGCTTATCTTAAACAGGCTTCGGATAAGACAGGCATGCCGGTAGTTTCTGAGGTAATGGACCCGAGAGAGGTGGAGCTGGTTTATAAATATGTAGATATGCTTCAGATAGGTTCCAGGAATATGCAGAATTTTTCTCTGCTGAAGGAAGTGGGCAAAGCGGACAAACCGGTGCTTCTGAAAAGAGGAATGGCAGCAACTATAGAGGACTTTCTTATGGCAGCAGAATATATAGCCTCAGAGGGCAATGAAGATATTGTGCTTTGCGAAAGAGGTATAAGGACTTTTGAGAATTATACAAGGAATACCCTCGATATAACGGCAGTTCCCATTCTGAAAAGCCTGTGCAGCTTGCCTGTCATTGTTGATCCCAGTCATGGAACCGGTAGAAGGGACCTGATACTTCCCATGTCCCTGGCAGCAATGGCGGCGGGGGCGGACGGCGTGATGATAGAGGTGCATCCCTGCCCGGACAATGCCCTTTCAGATGGGGAGCAGTCCTTGAATTTACAGGATTTCAAAGAAATTGCACAAAGGCTTGCGACAACCAAGGAGTGCTTTTGCGACATCCGCAGCAAATGAATATTTAATATAAAATATTGAAAATATAAGGTCATGAAGAGTTTCAGAAGGAAGCTTTTTATGGCTTTTTTATTTTAATGTACCAGGCAGCTCCCTGGAATATATTACAAATCAAATAGCATTTAAGGAGGCTTTTGCAAAACACATACTTCAGGAGGAATACATATGGCTGTTAAGAATACTGAAGTTAAGGAACTGGAAAGCAGGGTGGAGAAAATTGCACTTATGCTTGAAAAAGCAAAAATAGGCGATTATGTAAATATTATGACCAAGCCGAAGACACTTCTCCTGAATAATTTCGTAGGAGGCTTGGCAAGAGGCTTTGGAACAGCGATAGGCTTTACAATACTTGGTGCCTTAGTACTATACCTTATGAGGCAGGCAGTACTGCTGAACCTTCCTTTTATCGGAGGCTTCATTGCAGAAATAGTCAAAATCGTGCAGGATCATTTATTATAACGAGGCAAAAGATGTCCTCCAACTCTATAGGCGGATACCGCTTAATTTATTTACCAGGGGGTGCGCATATCTCCCGTCT
>JAEXXN010000292.1 GCA_023405875.1 Bacillota bacterium
CCCGCCACCTATAGTGGTGGGGGGACATTTTTTAGTCTCGTCATAATTATAACATAATATTTACAAAAAGTTAGTTAATTTGACGAAATGATACAGTATAGCGTTTTTACTGTTATCCTGTTGACCGATCTGTGCATTTCCTGTAAAAGCCTTAAAGTAGAGGGCTGTAAACGCGTTTTTCCAATATCCTGATAATCTCCTCCATGGATTTGTTGGTCACATTGACCAGCAAAGTTCCATAAGCCGTATTGCTCCCCATTGATGCTCCGGCAGCCGACGGAAGGTTGTTCAGCTCATAGTACGGATATGTGTCGACCTCCTGATACAAAACAGCATCCGCCATTCTGTTTTCACCAATGTAAAAAACCTCATGCCCCCTGTTTTCCAGCTCCTGTTTAATATTCTCCAGCCCTGCCTGTATTGCTACCACCATATAAAAATACCTCCGCAGTTTACTTATTGTGTACTACACATAGTATCCTGTGAAGGTAAATATTTTATTCTATATATTCCGCGAAAACATTTTATACAGTTGGATATCTCTCCATCTGCAATTCAATTTTCGCGCAAATATTTCCTTGATTTCATTGAATTCGCGCCATACCTGAAGGAGTAGCATGTGATGGCTTAAGTGCGTTCAATATAGCTAAATCCGTGTGCCTTTTATACTTCTGTTCAAAACCATTTCTTCTTCAACTGAAAGGGGATACTTTGATGTTCCTTTGGATATAGGCTTTGCATAGGTGATTGACTCATTTCTGCCATATATACCTGTTATTATGAAGCCGTCATTAAAGGTATCAAGCATAGCAATTGAAAAGCTCAGATCACTTCCTGTATCGCTGAAGGCGTTATACCTTATTATGTTGCATTTCTGCACGCATTTGTCCATTTGGTTCTTTACAGTTACAAGCTCTTCACTGATTATGTTAACTCTTTCAATGGCCGACTCCATATCGCCTATATGATCGAGCAGCATATTCTCAAAATTCTTACCGGTGGAGCCCCTCATGAATTTTTTGTACTTCCCTCCAAGAGAAGAAAGCTTTGCAGATAATATAATATTCCAAATGAGTAAACTGATAATCAAGGCCAATAGTCCTAAAATTATTATACTATTATAATTTCTTAATAAAGTATCAAGTGCATTCATTTTTTACACCCCTACATTTCCCTAGTAATTTGCTCTATTGCTGCTATTGCCGATTCAATTTCGTCCTTTGTGTTGAAAAAACCAAAGCTGAATCTGACTGTGCCCTGTTCAATAGTACCTATGGTGCTATGAGCGGCAGGTGAACAGTGAAGTCCTGATCTGGTTGCCATATCAAAGCTTTGATCCAGGATATAGCTTATTTCTGAAGATCCTATATCGCCTATATTCATAGATACTACCGGTGCTTGTTTATTTGCATCCTTTGTTCCGTATACCTTGATATTCTTCAGCCTTGATAATCCGTCGATAAAATGACCCGTCAGCTCTGTTTCATGCCTTCTGATATTGTTAATGCCTTTAGCCGCTATGAATTTGATTCCTGCGCAAAGACCTGCTATACCTGGGGTATTGTGAGTTCCGCTTTCAAAGCGATCCGGCATGATATCCGGCTGATACAATGAATCGGACATGCTTCCGGTGCCACCCTCCTTCATAGGCACAAGCTCCAGACCGCTTCTTACATAAAGTCCCCCGGTCCCCTGGGGGCCCAGAAGGCTTTTATGCCCGGTAAATGCAAGAAGGCTTATATTCATTTTCTGAACATCTATATCATATACACCTGCTGTCTGTGATGCGTCGACCAAATACTCCAGCCCATATGCTTTAGCCAAAGCGCCTATATCGGCAATAGGCAGGATTGTCCCCACCACATTAGACCCATGGGTAGTGGCTATCAGTACCGTTTCCTTTTTAATTTCCTTCTCTATTGCCGCAATATTTATTTCTCCCTTTTCGCTGCACTTGACAATTGTTGTCTCAACCCCGAGCTTTTCAAGAGCTTTGAGAGGTCTCATGACGGAATTGTGCTCCATACTGGTCGTTATCACATGGCTGCCTTTTTTCAAGTAGCCCTTAAGGGCTAAATTCAAGGACTCGGTAGCATTGTGAGTCAGAACAATATTTTCAGTAGCTCCTGCATTAAAAAGCTCTGACAATAGCTCCCGCGCTTCAAGAAGTACCCTGCCGGACTGTAATGCCAGCTTGTGTCCTCCTCTTCCGGGATTTGCACAATATCTCCTCATGCAATCCTCTACGGCTGTATATACTTCTTCAGGCTTTGGAAAAGTAGTTGCTGCATTATCAAAATATAGCATGTTTGCTCCTTTGTTTCACGTGAAACATTATAGTAGGGAACGACCCCTGTGGCGTTCCGTTATATGGTCGGGTACAAATATAGCAAATACCCCACAGCAGCGGAGCGGCACGGGGGCCGTTCCCTACTTATATTTCTTCCTTATTATCTATTCTTGCTTGGCCGCCCACAAATATACTATCGTTATCAACCTTCACATATATATTGCTTGGGCTGCCCATAAAGTAACCCTGCTCTATTTTGTAGGTTTTTTTATAGTCGAACTTATCGTTTTTTCTTATCATATAGTACAGCATTGAGGCATTTGATGTGCCTGTTGCACTCTCCTCATCTATTCCTACTGCCGGAGCAAAATTCCTGCAGCAAAAATCAGAATCCTTCTCTATTGTTTCACGTGAAACAACATGCATTCCTATAATATTATATTTTTCACACACATCTATCATATTTTTTCTGTTTACAGTCATGGTCCTTAAGGTCTCAACATCCTTAACCTCCAATATGATATCCTTAAGTCCGGTTGATATTACATCTATCCTTCCATTTTCTCCAGTAATGATGCTGTCCCTGGATAAATCAACAGTGTCAAGAACAATGTCAGGCTCAAGCTGCATAACCAATTGGGGTCTTTTCATTTCTATCAGAATGGAATCGTTTTCTATAATTACCTTCAATTCTCCGGCCTTGGTCTTATGATATGCAAGCTCTCCATTTAAATATCCAAGCTGCTTCAGCAGGTGAAAGGAAGCAAGAGCTGCATGCCCGCAAATATCAACCTCTTCACCAGGTGTAAAATATCTTATGCTGTATTTATTGTCATCACTTTTTCTGAAATCTATAAAAGCTGTCTCTGAAAAGTTATTTTTTCTTGCCAGCTCCAGCATTTGTTTTTCCGGCAAGCCCAAATCGTCGAATACAACCGCGGCTTTATTGCCTCCGCCATTTTTTGACACGAATGAACTCAAAATATACTGCTGCATTTTTCAAACCTCCCAAAACGTGTTTATTCGTCTTCTGTGGGATTTTTATCCTTGTACATAATAATCCTTTACCACTCCAAAAATAATCGCTTATACGCAATTTTAAAAAGCCCTTATTTTTCCATGAGCTCGATTATCCGGTCAAGCTCTTCATTGCTATAATACTCTATTTCTATTTTTCCTTTGTTCTTTTTGTGCTGTATTATTACCTTGGTACCGAGAGCTGCCTTTAACCTTTCCTCCAATTGCTCTATCTCCAATTGATAACCATCAGGTTTTTTTTCAGGCTTCTCTTTTTTTTCTGCTTTTGCCAGCTTTTCAATCTGCCTTACATTAAGCTGCTGCTCAATAATTTTTTCTGCAATCTCCAGCTGCTTCTTCTCTCCCTCTATTGCAAGCAATGCCCTGGCATGGCCCTGAGATATTTTACCCATGGCTATCATATCTTTTATTTGCTGTGGGAGCTGAAGCAGCCTCATAGAATTTGCAATAGCAGGCCTGCTTTTTCCAATCTGTTTTGATATTTCTTCCTGGGTCATATTATATTCTTCAATAAGGCTTTTATAGGCCAGCGCTTCCTCGATCGAATTAAGATCCTCCCTTTGCAGGTTTTCGATCAGAGCAAGCTCCATAACCTCAAGATTAGTGCAATCCTTGACTATTGCCGGTATCGTTCTCTTGCCGGCAAGCCTTGAAGCTCTCCAACGGCGCTCTCCGGCAATTATCTGGTAACCGCTGCCCAGCTTCCTTACTATTATAGGCTGCACAACACCGTGCTCCTTAATAGATTCTGCCAGATCTGCCAGCGCTTCATCGTCAAACTCCTTCCTCGGCTGCTTGTCATTGGGCTCGATATCCGTCAGCTTGATCTCACTTATAGAGTTCTCCAGCTCTTCTTCATTTTCCGGTATAAGCGCCCCAAGGCCTTTTCCCAACCCTCTTCTATTGATCATCTATATCACTTCCTCACATAAATCTATAAATTCCTCTGCCAGCTCCAAATATGCTTCTGCGCCCTTTGATTTCATGTCGTAATCTATAATAGATAAACCATAGCTGGGCGCTTCAGCCAACCTTACATTTCTAGGAACCATAGTGGTATATACCTTGCCCCTGAAGTATTTTTTTACCTCGTCAACGACCTGTATTGAAAGATTGGTCCTTCCGTCAAACATACTAAGCACTACCCCTTCAATATCCAGATCGGGATTGAGGCTCTTTTTTACCAGCTTGATAGTATTCATCAGCTGGCTTACTCCTTCAAGCGCATAATATTCACATTGTATAGGTATCAATACGCTGTCCACTGCGGATAGAGCATTTATAGAAAGTAAACCGAGTGATGGGGGACAATCTATAAATATGTAGTCATAATCAGACTTGATCCTGCTTATAGCTTCCCTCAACTTAAGTTCCCTTCTGTTTATTTCTGTCAGTTCTATTTCAGCACCGGCAAGCTGAACGCTGGAAGGAATTATAAACAGGTTCTCCCTATTGGTCTCGATAATACACGCCTTTGGATCATCATTGTTTATGAGTACATCATAAATTGTCTTTTCCAGCGCTGTTTTATCAATTCCTATACCGCTTGTGGTATTTCCCTGGGGATCTATATCCAGCATAAGAATCCTTTTCCCTTTGCTTGCCAGGCATGCAGACAGATTAATGACTGTTGTTGTTTTTCCCACTCCGCCCTTCTGATTGAAGACAGCTATTGATTTTGCCATTGTCCACACCTCTCATAGTATATATTCCGCATAAACTGATTATTCCCTGACCTGATGTCCCGCTGCTTCACTAAAAGCTCCAGGCCTCTTCACAAAATCCAAGGTCCAAAGCCTATAGCTCAACTATAAACTGCAATATCTCCCTTTATTCGTCAAGTTATATATTCTAATAATATAATAAACTATTAATATATTAAAGGCATTTTGAATAAATATATTGTATGTTATATTGATTTGGGCCTGAAGGGATAAATGGTTCGGGTCAAAGCTGCAAATAAAGCCTGTCAGGTTATTGAACAGGCAAAACAAATAAAGAATATTATTAAATGGTCACCCATATATACTATAACAGATAAAAAAAATATTTTAAAGAAAATACTCCCAGTAATAACCATATGCTCTAAAATAAAGGAGGATAAAAATGTTACAAGCCATACTCTCCACTTTTTTTCTAGTATTTGTTGCAGAGCTGGGAGATAAGACACAGCTTGCAACCATGCTTCTTTCTGCTAAATCCAATTCAATCCTGTGTGTGTTCATCGGTTCAAGCCTGGCACTTATTTGTTCGTCCTTTATCGGAGTTTTTGCCGGGGCCTACATAACGAAATACATCCCTCCTCATTACATACAAAACGCCGCCGGCGTATTATTCATACTGATGGGCATTCTTATATTGAGAGGCAAAATATAAAAAGGCTCTTTGGAAATATTTCAACAGCCAAAGAAGCCTTTTTTGAAGTTCATTTTATTATAACGCATCCGCAGAAAAATTTTCTCACCTTTGCGGGTTTCAACGGGGTGGGCGATATGCTTACCGCCTGGTAAATAAATGATGCGGTACCCGACGCCTATAGAGGTAGGGACTTCTATTGCCTCGTTATAAGTTCTTGGGAATCCTGACGGTCAGTTCTATGAAAGGACCTTTATCGACCTGGTCATACTCTACCTGGCAGCCTGTTTTAAGAAGCTCTTTGCAGGTATTCTTCAGGGTATTTACATATATATTATAATTCATTTTACCTTTTATTCTGTTCCTTTTGGGCGGTTCAGAGGTAACGGCAACCTCGTCGAGCATTTTTTCAACCATATCCTCAGTCTTCTTTACATTTAATGCCCTCTTGATAATACTATCCAGTGCCTTTTCCTGCAATACTTCCTCTGGCAGCTTGAGGAGCGCCCTGGCATGTCTTTCCGTCAACTCGTTCTCAAGTATCCGCTTCTTGATCTTATTGTTCAGCTTTAACAGCCTCAGCTTGTTTGCAATGGTAGATTGCTTCTTTCCTACTTTCTTTGCAAGCTCCTCTTGTGTCATACCATGGTCATTTATCAGGTTATGGTAACCCTCTGCCTCTTCCATGAAATTCAGGTCTTCTCTCTGCAAATTCTCTATCAAGGCTATTACGGCAGAATCCTGCTCGACTACCTCAATTATAACTGCAGGGATGAACCCCTTTCCGGCAAGCTTTGACGCCCTGAGCCTTCTTTCCCCGGATACCAGCTCGTAACCGCCTGAACCGATTTTTCTGACATTTACAGGTTGAAGAACACCATATTCCTTAATTGATGCAGCCAACTCCTCAAGAGACGCTCCGCTGAATTCCTTTCTCGGCTGATATGGGTTAGGAGCTATTTCATCAATCGGTATATTGATAATTGCCTTATTGTCGCTCAAGTTTCTCATTCCTCTCCTTACCGCATAGTATATATATTTTATTCGCCGTTCCTGACCTGTTTCCTGCCTGTGAAAGCTTGATTTTACTCAATTTCAGCTGTTTTTTTTCTTACAAAATTCTCACTTTTAAACTAAATTATCGGACTTGCTGATGGTTTACCC
>JAEXXN010000348.1 GCA_023405875.1 Bacillota bacterium
TCATAATTGTATCGATACAAATGCTTTGATAATCTATAGGAGGATAGAAAATGGGCAGCAAGATATTCCCTGGAGATATACAGATTGATATTGACAGAAGCAGTGAAAAGCCGATCTATATACAACTGTATGAACAGCTCAAAAAATATATAACCGAAGGTATAATTGCAGAGGACAGCAAGCTTCCTACAATAAGAAGCTTTGCCGAATACCTGGAGGTGAACAGTGTTACCATAGTAAACGCCTACAAGCTTCTGGAGGACAACAAGCTGGTATACAAGAAGGTGGGAAGCGGTACCTTCGCCATGCCTGTTAAGGAGGATATGAACCCGGACATTGATGCGGTGCAGGTAAGCGACGAAATGGAGGTTGAAGTGGAGGATGAAGCGACAGAGGACATTATAAACCTTTCAACAGCGTCTCCCGATCCAAAGCTTTTTCCGGTAAAGGATTTCAGGCGGGTGTTGAATGAGGTCCTGGAACGTGATGCGGGAAAGGCTTTTATGTACCATGAAAGCCTGGGCTATAAGCCGCTGAGGGAATCCCTGTCACAGTACCTTCCAGGCTACGGCATAAATGTATCAGCTGAGGATATCCACATTATATCGGGGGCGCAGCAGGGAATAGATATTATTTCCAGGGTACTGCTTACCAACGGTGATTATGTTTTTGTAGAAAGTCCGACCTACAATGGAGCCATAGCGGTATTCAGGTCAAGGGGGGCAAGGATCGTGGAAATACCGCTCCATTCTGACGGGCCTGATATGAGGGAGCTGGAAAAGAAGCTGAAGCTGCTCAAGCCCAAGTTCATTTATGTCATGCCGAACTTTCAGAATCCGACAGGCTGCACCTACTCGGAAAGAAAACGTAAATATCTTCTCCTGCTGTGCAGAAAGTATGGGGTCATGCTGGTAGAGGATGATTATATGAGCGATCTCAGCTATATCGAAGAGGGTGTAAAACCCCTTAAAGGACTTGATAATGAAGACAGGGTAGTGTATATCAAGAGCTTTTCAAAGATATTCATGCCGGGTCTTAGAGTGGGGTTTCTCATAATACCGGCCTCAATCAAGGAAAAGGTCATGAATATGAAGCATATAACCGACATATCCACTTCAGGGCTGATGCAAAGGGTCCTTGACCTGTACCTCAGAAGGGGCATATGGAATAAGCATCTGGAGTATATGAAAAGAGAATACAGTGTGAGATATTTTGAGGCGGTAAGGGCAGTTAAAAAGTATCTCAGGGGAGCAAGCTTCACTCAGCCGTACGGAGGCTTGAACCTATGGATAAAGCTCCCCGAAGGTGTAGACTCGGGAGAGCTTTATATGAAATGCAAGGAACGAAAGGTGCTTTTCACTCCCGGTTCTGTTTTCATAAAGGGCAGCCAGGGTAAGCAATATATAAGGTTAAGCTTTGCCAGCGCGGGACTTGCAGAGCTGACCGAAGGTATTTCGGTAATAGGACGGGTTATGGAGGAGCTCAAGGGCAAGATCAGATGATCTCCTTCAAAGCCTTCACTACAGCTCTGTCAATATTTCCGATTTCGACCATGGAGTCGATTATACCGAGGGCCTTTTCCTTTGACATACCTTCCCTGTAGGGCCTGTCCTCTGTCAATGCCTGGTATATGTCGCATACAGCCATAATCCTGGATTTGTGGCAAAGCTGTTTTGCATCAAGTCCTTCGGGATAGCCTGTCCCCCGGAGGGTTTCATGGTGATTGGCCGCCCATTGGGCGATATCTTCCATTCCCTCAATATTGCTGAGTATCAGCTTTGTATAATATGTATGGGATTTTATTATGGAAAACTCTTCTGCTGTAAGCTTTCCGGGCTTATCCAGTATTTGGTTGGGCACCGAAAGCTTTCCGATATCATGCAGCAGCGCCGCTATTTTCATTTTCATAGTTTCTTCTTCATTGAAACCGTAATATTTTGAGAATTGGGAAACATGGTTGAACAATCCAATGGAGTGCTCATGGGTAAAATTACTTTTTTTATCGATTATTGCTGCGAAAACCATTGAAATATTCCGCATGCTGTTAAGGGTTATAGGTGTTTTGAGGGAAGGATACTTCCGGGTCAGTATAAACTGATTATTATTGATGTTTTCCATATCCAGCCAGAACCTTTCGGGTATACACGCTTCAAGGAAGGCGTCTGTGATATGCTTGCTGAAAAGCCTTCCTCTCCTGGATTTTATCCAGGTTAGTATATAATCCCTCTGAGCCCTGTAAGATTGGTCATCATCATAAATAAACTCAAACATATCGGCAATATGAATTATCTGGGCTTCCTCAGGGATGTCGCTTCCTGACAGGCCGTTGGGGCCTGAACCGTCCCAGCTTTCGTGGTGAAATTTTATGAACCTGGAAATACTTTTATCAAGAGGAAGCTTTTTTATAATATTGGAACCGAATTCAGAGTGCTCATATATGAAATTCTTATCGCTGTGGGATTCGGCGAAGGCTTCTACGGCACCGATATCATGGGTACAAGCTGCCATGTATAGATTCTTGAGCCTTTCACCTTCATAGTTCAGTTTTTCTGCGATATAGAGTGCCACTAAAGCTGTTCTCTTTGAATGATTGGCAAAATTGTGGTTATAAACATTGAAGCCGGGTATTGGAACGTTGAAATCTATTCTGTTGCTTTTATCCTTGAAGGCGGCGCCTTCGGCCAAGTCTAAGGATAATGAGACAGCGTTCAGAAATTTGTTAAAATCAATGTAAATGATGGAATCCTTCATAGTAAGATCGCTCCTTGCAAATCGGTGAAATTTGATAATAGGTATCTAATATATTATATAGCATTAATTGTCGGAAAGCATTAAAAAAGTGCAGAAATAGCAATATGATGTAAAAACATCAAGGGCATTGTTTTAAAGCGCCGGTAAAGCTATAATCTAAAATAGATAAAAACAGTACAATTCGCATATTTGAGGGGGTTTTTTTATGAAGGATCTGATAGAAAAGGCGGTAAGCTATGGAAGGGCTTTTACCCATGAGGGCAGGGCAGCAACATACATACCGGAGTTAAGCAAGGCTGATCCGGGACTGCTTGGCATATCGGCAGTATTGGCCGACGGCAAGGCAATAAGCAGCGGAGATTTCAGCTCACTGTTCACAGTGCAGAGCATCTCCAAGGTCGTCACCCTTATGCTTGCCGTTATTGACAGAGGTGAGGAATACGTTTTCTCAAAGGTAGGAATGGAAGCCACGGGAGATGCCTTCAACTCAATTATAAAGCTGGAGACGGCAAAGCCTTCCAAGCCGCTGAATCCTATGATAAACGCAGGTGCAATAGCCATAGATTCTCTGATACTGGGGGAGGGGCCTGAGCAGAAGTTTCAAAGGCTGGTCCATTTTTTCAGAAGGCTGTGCGGAAATGATACGCTGTGGTACAACGAAAAGGTTTATACCTCGGAAAGGGATACCGGATACCGCAACAGGGCGTTGGCACATTTCATGAAGGATGTAGGAGTCCTGGAGGGTGATGTGGAGGAAGTGCTTGACCTGTATTTCAGACAGTGCTCCATACAGGTGGACTGCCGGGATATCGCAATGCTTGGAGCAGTACTTGCCTTTGACGGTATAAGCCCTTTGACCGGTGAAGAGCTTGTACCCAGGAAGGTTGCACGCCTGGTCAAGACCTTCATGGTAACCTGCGGAATGTATGACGGTTCCGGAGAATTCGCAATAAGAGTGGGCATCCCTGCAAAGAGCGGAGTCGGAGGAGGCATAATGGCAGTAGTGCCGGGACAGATGGGGATAGGAGTCTTCAGCCCTGCCCTGGATACACGAGGAAACAGCATAGGAGGCATAAAGGCTCTGGAATTTTTATCTGAAAAAATGAATTTAAGCATATTCTGATTGCCCGCTAGGAATAAGAATAGAGATTGTTGGAGAAATTTATGCTAGATAGGATCTATAGGCAGAATGCATAAATGGAGGTAAGTAATGAAGGAATTCTACGTAGGAATAGATGTAGGATCGGTCAGTACTAACGTAGTGGCAATCGATAATAACCTTAATGTACTGTCAAAGCAGTACATAAGAACCAATGGGCAGCCTCTTGAATCGGTGAGGCAGGGGCTGAAGCAGCTCAGGGAAGAATTCGGGAATGAGGCAAAGGTGCTTGGAGCAGGTACTACGGGAAGCGGAAGACAGCTTACAGGGATAATGATAGGGCCAGATGTGATAAAAAATGAGATAACCGCCCATGCAACAGCAACTACTGCTTATTTCCCCGAAGCCAGAACGATATTTGAAATAGGAGGACAGGACTCAAAGATAATAATGCTTAATAACGGCATGGTTGTTGATTTTGCAATGAACACGGTATGTGCAGCGGGTACCGGGTCCTTTCTCGAGCATCAGTCGGAAAGACTGAAGGTCAGGATTGAGGATTTCGGAGAGCTTGCGCTATCTGCAAAAAAGAATGTGAGGATAGCAGGGCGATGTACCGTATTTGCGGAGTCCGATATGATCGCAAAGCAGCAATACGGCTTTTCAAAGGCAGACATAATAAATGGGCTGTGTGCCGCCCTTGTAAGAAACTATATAAATAATCTCGGACGAGGTAAAAAGCTTGTGCCTCCCTTTGTATTCCAGGGGGGTGTGGCGGCAAACAGCGGCATAAAGGCTGCTTTTGAGAGAGAGGTAGGCCATAAAGTCATCATACCCGAGCATTATAATGTGATGGGAGCCATCGGCGCAGCGATCCTTGCCAGGAATCATGTCAGGAACGGCTCTGCCGGATCAGGCTTCAGGGGCTTTGAGGCTGATACTATCGATTTTACCCCCACCAGCTTCGAATGTGACGGGTGTGACAATAGCTGCGAAGTGATCAGGGTGGATATGAATAAGAAGACAATTGCAATGTGGGGCGACCGCTGCGGTAAATGGACCAATTCCATTGTCCACTGAAGCTTGCTTCAGCTTGATCCGGGTGAGTTTTCCAAAAGACTTCCTTATTATTAAAATACTTAATAAGGAAGTCTTTTTTATAACGAGCAGGCGCATCCTTTCTTCATTAATTTGTTATGCGCCGTAAGCGAGTTTCAAAAAAGACATCCTTGTTGTTAAAATACTTAAATGGAAGTCTTTTTTATAACGAGCAGGCACATCTTATCTTCATTAATTTATCATGTGCCGTAAGCGAGTTTCAAAAAAGACTTCCCTGTTGTTAAAATACTTAAATGGAAGTCTTTTTTATAAAAGGTTGCATATATTCCTTCCTTCCGTAATAACTTTATATAAAGAAATATTAAGGCTTACAGCCGGTTATTGCTCGGGATATTCCGGGCAGATATGTTCTGAAGGTCATTGAATTCTCAAGAGAGTTCATTATTATTGATGAAGATGGGAGGGATATTTATAAAACCGAGAATAATTATTTTAACCAAAAAAAGCCTGATGATTTATGCTGCACTATTGTTGATCCTGATTATTGGTCTGGTACTGCTGTTTACTTTAAGAAGTGATGAGGTAGGACTCGCTACCTCAGGCTATACATATCTGAAATATAATGATGGGGTATATGTAGGAACCGAGAAAACCGAATCCGGCGATGTCAAAGCGGAAGTGACAATAAAAAATGCCAAAATAAAAGACATAAGGCTTATTGAAATGCCGGCCGAGTACATAAGTAACAATCCCAACATCAAGGATGAAATATCTGATATAATCTATACGACTATAAAGTCACAGGATGTTGCAGCCGCAAATGATACCGGCAATTCTTCATATGTGCTTAGTAAGGTGATAAAGGCTGTAAGGAATGCACTTAACGAGTCGTTGATAATGCAATGAAAAAGTAAAAATCTCAATGGTATCGATACCATTGAGATTTATTTTATTGAACGTTCTTGCAATGCGGACAGTAGCCAAAGAAGTAAAGCTGTTGGTTAACCAGTTTATAACCGGTTTTATCCTCCACCTTGCCGACAAGATCGAAAAGCATACCGTCGCCCACGTCTTCAACCTTTCCACAGGCTAAACAGGTTATGTGAGGATGCTGGGTTACATTTGCATCATATCTGAACTTGTCTTCACCGGTATTCAACTCCTGAACCAGTCCAAGCTCCTTGAATACCTCAAGGGACTTATACACTGTCGCCAAGCTCATTGTGGGATATATAGGCTGAAGCTTGCTGTAAAGCATATCAACACTCGGATGCTCATTAGTATTCTTCAGGATGTCATAAACGGCTATACGCTGGGGAGTAACCTTATAGCCCTTTTCCTTTAAATATTTGATTAAATCAACCATTTTCATTCCTCCAGCGAAAATTCATTATTTTCATATTAAGCTCAATTGTACAGACCTGTCAATACATTCCAAAATATAAATTAAAAAATATTGATAATCTGTAGCTAATGTTCTATCTAACAATATTTATTATTAGATAGAATATATAATTTTATTATACCACTAATGAATAAAAAGTAAATACTATTAACATCAATT
>JAEXXN010000391.1 GCA_023405875.1 Bacillota bacterium
AGGCGCACCATCGTATAGAACAAACTGTCTTTTTGTGGGACAGTTTTTTTATTTTTTAAAGCAGCTGAAACCACTTTACACGCACCGACCCCTTTCAGGTGCACCATTAGAAGGCTGCGAAATATCCCAAGTTGTTATAGACTGTCGATTTTTATTTATATAGGTAATAATCAGTAATACTTCTTGATTTATCTTTGGAAATATATTATAATCACATTATACCCTAACGGGGTAGAGGTAGAATGAAAGGGAAGTGTTGATATGGATATAAGAATAACGAAAACAGCGCTGGAGGAGCTGGGTAAAATTAATGCAGGTAAGCTCCGGATATTTATACAGGGGTATGGCTGATCAGGGCCATATTTTGGCATGGCTCAGGATGAGCCGCAGGCTGGAGATGTAACAATTGAAAAGGACGGAATGAATTTTGCCATAGAGAGAGAGCTTGCAGATGTGATTAATTTTTTTGAAATCGATTATATAAAGGGCTGGTTGCGAAAAGGCTTCGCAGTATATGCGAACGGTGCAAGGGGTTCCTGCTAGAAGACGATGGGGATGTTGTATAATAGTAGAAAAATACGACATACCTGGAGTTGGTATAGGCTTTGGAGTGCAAATGAAATATTATACCGCAGCACAAGCTCCGAAACCAGAACTTCTAAGCTCATTCCGGGCAGCAGCAAAACTCGCTCCGCTCAAACAGTTGCTGCTGCTATTCCTCCATTTCACTAAGAAGTTCTATGGTTTCTCCGCAAAGCTGCCGTATAACATTTCACAGCATTCCAAATGCCTACTATCCTTAGCTTGTAACCTCGAAATCCACCTATAGGAATGGAGCATGCGTAGGGAACGGTTCTAAACCGTTCCGCTTTTCTACGACACAAGCCTCTCCTATTATATGGCATCCCCTGTAAGAATGGGACAAGGAACCAGTCCCCATACCCTAATGGAAAAACAAACACCGGATGGGGGGAAGCCATTTCCGACGAACCTTTCACTGACCCCGGAACGGACAGACCCTCAGGCAAAATAACCAGACGGGCTCGCAGAGATGGGACCCGCGCCAGTGATTTTGCTGGCTTTGAAAGGTGAGGAGGACATCGCTTCCCCTCATCCGGAGTCTTTCACAAACTTTTTGGTTGTGCCGCATCCTTCATATTATGCAACACCTTCATTGCTTTCAATCAATATTATCCGCGCAAATAGGGCAAAGGGTATCTCCGTCATAGGTCGGTTCTCCGCAAATAACACAGCTGCCTGTGCCGCAGCGTTCCATATCGTTCGGATCGCAAAGAATAATGGGAGGTATGAGGCTTCCGTCTATATCAAGCAATATTTCCTCTGCAATTATTTCCTTGCTTTTTTCTACATACACCAAAAGCATTCCAAAGTCGTCAGCTATCAGCAAGGGTCGTATGTTATACTCCATAAGTGCCTTGCAGCACCTTTCCACTTCCGGATATTCCTCCTGACCCAGATAATGAAATTTGCTTCCGGAAATACTGTCAAAGAATGAATCTATATCAAAGCCTGTCACTCTTTCCCAGTCTTCAGGCTCTGATATATCAAGTATCTGTATGGGATCGGCAGAGCATTCCGAACGCTCCCAGGCGCTGTACAAGCTTACGTCATAGCTCCTGCAGGAGTCTTTACAGGGCTCAAAAGCACTAAAGGGCAGATGATATACCCTTTTGTTCTTTCTGCACAGGAAGCTGCATATAGTATCACTTTTCACAGGCTTTGAATGAGGATACATATATATACCTGTACCATATTGTTTGGTAGTAACGACTGTGCCTGGATTCATAACACCAACCTCCACATGTTTAATTGATAAAATATATGTTTAAAGGTTGAAATGAATACTATGTTGAGATAATATTGGTAATATAATGTAACGAACGCTTGATTGAGGGGTGTTTGGATGAGGGCTCCGGAGAATCTGTCGATAAAAAGCCATATATTGTTCAGACCTTATTTATACGTTGTATCAGCCTCAGGTATTGCATTGGCAGTATGGCAGCTGGCTACAGTACCTATGGAAATAAGCATCCATCTAATGTTATTCATAATATTCGGTATTGTGGCTGAATGTCATGATTACATATATGAGGACAGATACACATGTCTGACATTAGGCGCGGCTAATAGTTTTTTTATGATGGTTTTCTTTCCTTTCTCAGCCGTAGTAGTGACATTTACACTGGGATTGCTGTCAGTAGCTTATTTACGCAAGAGAAAAGACAAAATAAAAAGGATTATAAATGAGAAAACAGTTTATAACATTGCCGCCTTTACTATATTTAACTATGCAACATATATAGCAATAAAGTGGTCCGGCATAGATTTGCAAAACGGTGTGCTGGTGCTGGGAATATTGGTATTATTCCAGAATGCATTGAACGGAATAATGCTTTGCACAGTTCAATCCCTGGCAATAAATAAATCAATGTTTGGAGCTTTTCTTAAGGACCAGTTCACATACTATCTTTATACGCTGCTGTTGAGCCTTATGCTGGTATATAATTACTATTATATAGGAATCTGGGCCGTGATCGGGATATACTTAATTTTTATGACGGTACAAAGCAGCATGCAGTTATCGATAGATAACAAAATAAAAGAAGAGAAGATTTTTCTGGATAGCCACACCGGAGTATATAACAGGGAATACTTTATAAAAACTATAGAAGCAAAGCTGAGAGAAAAGAAAAAATTCTCCATTATTTTGTTGGATATGGATGAATTCAAGAAAATCAACGATAAGTATGGACATTTGGTCGGAGATCAGGCGCTGCAGGAGTTTGTCAAGAAGATCAAGGGAATGCTCAGAAGGGAAGATTTTTTATACAGATACGGCGGGGATGAGTTTGCGGTAATAGTCTCGGACAGTACTGCGGCAGTGGCTGTAGAAAAGAAATTATATGCCGGGAAGATTGTGATACATCACCGGGAAGAGGTTATAGATATAAAATTCAGTACCGGAATATATAATTGTACAGGAAAAGAATATTCATATGAGGATATATTCCAAAAAGTTGATGCAGCGTTATATGAAGCAAAGCAAAAAGGTGGAAATCAGATAGTATATGTGGCTTCGGAGGAATTGGGCTTATCCTGATGCTATATTTAATGTAAAATTCATTAAAATAAGAGTGGATAATTCTCCTGAAATATTCTGCGTACACTATTGACATGACGAAGCATAAGTACTTCAGCCAATTCATCATCCCGCTTTTTTATTGCCTCCAGAATTGCAGAATGTTCATCGAAAGATTGGCTGCTCCTGCCGGGTATAAGGATAGTCTTGGTATTATATTTACGCATCTGATTTTTTAGATTGACAGTCATATCTACAGCGGTGCGGTTTGGACAGGCATCATAGATTATCTGATGAAAATCCAGATTGCACTGTGAATATTGTATTAATTCGTTATTATCGTAGTGCTTTTTCATAAGATTAAGCATTTCTTCCAATTTGGATATTTGCTCTTCAGAAAATACGGGTACAGCTTTGCGAATGATAAATCCCTCAAGCTGCGCTCTCAATTCCAGATAATCCAATACTTCCTTCAACGAATAAGCTCTCACCCTGGCTCCTTTATTTATCTCAATGGTAACAAGCCCTTCTTTTTCAAGCAGCAGCAAGGACTTTCTTATTGTATTACGGCTGACACCATACTGATCGGCAAGATATTGCTCCCGAAGGCTTTCGGAAGGGGAATATTCACCTTTATGTATTTTGTCTTTTATAGATTCGTATACTTCTATTGTATGATTTGCCATAAAAGCTCCTTCTGCACAATAATACTTAGAATTTATAACTACGCTGAGATGTCCCCCGCCTCTAAGCTTTAGAGTAGGCGGCGGGTTCCGATTCATGCAACAAGCGGTGGGTATATCCCCCGCTTCGTTGAAATGTTCGGGTAGTTTTTTTTGCAGCTTTGAAAAAAAACTCATTGAAACCTTGTTATAATAATTGTTGAACAATATTATAAATTCATAATATCATGAATGAATATTTTGTCAAGTTGAACTTAGTATGCCAGCTACTGATTCAAATTGAAGAGCAATATGAATGTTGCTCTTTTTTATATCGGATATTTTGTTTATGCTTTCTATGTCATAA
>JAEXXN010000400.1 GCA_023405875.1 Bacillota bacterium
GTGGTGGGGCACATGGAGAAAGCAACCTTCATTCCTTCTTCTACTCTTCTCTCCAGCTCCTTAAGTCCCCTGATGCCTCCGACAAAGTCTATCCTCTTGTCTGTTCTGGGATCCTGGATTCCCAGTATCGGATTAAGCAGGTTGTTCTGCATAATGGATACATCCAGTCTGTCAACCGGGTCTGCTTCATTGTAGGTCCCTTCTTTGGCAGTCAGTTTGTACCATTTGCCTTCCAGATACATCCCGAAGGTATGCTTTACTTCAGGCTTGAAGGGTTTGCCCTCATTGTAAGGCTCAATGCTGAATTTTTCTTCGATCTTGCTCATGAATTCCTCTGTGCTGTTGCCGTTCAGATCCTTCACTACCCTGTTGTAATCCATTATATAAAGCTGCTCATCAGGGAAAAGCACTGCAAGGAAGAAGTTGAACTCCTCGTCGCCCTTGTAGTTGGGGAATTGTTCCCTTCTCTTAAGCCCGACCTTTGCTGCAGACGCGCAGCGATGGTGCCCGTCAGCTATGTAAAGGTAGTCAATTCCGCCGAACTCTGTTTCCAGCTTTTTAATTATTGCTTCATCATCAATTACCCAGACCGTATGTCCTATGCTGTCTTCCGAAACAAAGTCATAAACAGCCTTGTGATCCTTCATCCAGGCATCAACTATATCATTGATAGCTTTTTTTGCCCTGTAGGTCAGGAATATCGGTCCGGTATTGGCATTGCAGTAATCAACATGGTTTATCCTGTCCTGCTCTTTATCGGCTCTTGTAAACTCATGCTTCTTTATAATATTGTTCAAGTATTCATCGATAGAAGTGCAGCCTACAAGCCCGACCTGTGCGCGTCCGTTCATGACCTGCTTGTAGATGTACAGGCTGCTGCTTTTATCCTGCTGCAGGGTTCCTGCCTTAATCATGTCTCTCATATTGTCTCTGGCTTTTTCATAAACTACCTTGTCATAATGGTCTATGGACGGATCCAGGTCTATTTCAGCCTTATCCACATGAAGGAAGGAAT
The DNA here is from genome assembly GCA_023405875.1 of Bacillota bacterium. Taxonomy (GTDB): domain Bacteria; phylum Bacillota; class Clostridia; order Lutisporales; family Lutisporaceae; genus BRH-c25. Next base: position 1,016 of record JAEXXN010000400.1, read on the forward strand.
ATGGGTTTCCCTTTACCATTTCCCTTGCTTCATCACTGTCCATAACATCATATGGAAGGGCAGCAACCTTGTCCGCCAATTCCGCTGTAGGCCTGATGGCCTTAAACGCTTTAACTGTTGCCATTCTTTTCTCTCCTATACTAAGTGATTTTTTATAATCTGAACGATTTCTTCGCCTATTCTCTCCTGGGCTTCCATTGTCTGTGCCCCTATATGAGGTGTAAGAGAAATCTTATCATGAGTATATATTCTCTCGTTCTTTGTCGGCTCCTCTGCAAAAACGTCCAGGGCAGCAGCCGCAACCTTTCCGGAATCAAGAGCAGCTACAAGGGCATCTTCGCAAACCACTCCGCCTCTGGCGGTATTTACGATAAATACTCCCTGCTTCATTTTTGCTATCTGCTCTTCACCGATCACAGGCTTCTTGTCCTTTGAGCCGGGTATATGGAGAGAAATGAAATCGGAAACAGCCAAAAGCTCATCCAGCGGCATATAGGTGTAATCATTGAAGCCTTCCTTCGCACCGGAGGTATTGGTATAAACAACCTTCATACCTAATGCATACGCCCTTTTTGCAACTTCTCTTGCTATCCTTCCGAAGCCTATAAGCCCAAGGGTTTTGCCCGCAAGCTCAATACCCTCGTACTGCTTTTTGTTCCATTTTCCTTCTCTCATTGTGTGGTTGGCAATATGTATATACCTTGCAAGACAAAACATATGTCCTATTGCAAGCTCTGCCACAGATGCACTGCTCGCATTGGGGGTATTGGCAACTGTTATACCGTTAAGCTTTGCATATTCCACATCGATATTGTCAACTCCGACTCCGCCCCTGATAATAAGCTTAAGCCTTTTTGTTTCCAATGCTGCATCGATGATGGGCTGTCTTACCTTTGTAGCTGAACGTACTACAACTGCATCAAAGTTCTTGACCTGCTCCTTAAGCTCTTCCGGCTCATAGAACTGCTCCACTACCTCATAGCCGCCGTTTTTCAGCTTTTCAACAGCTGATTTTTCCATACCGTCAGTTACTAATATCCTGTACATACTTTCCCCTCCTATTATTATTCGGGTCTACCTTTATTATATTTAATTGTATAGCATAATTCAAATCCATTATAACACAATCCCATGTATTTTTTAAATACAAACTTAGTTTTTGTGTGCTTGATATGTACATTCTCCAGATTTTATGAATAACCGGTATACATGTCCAAGAATCTGTATAGCACAATTGGACATTTATGTTTGTGGTAAACACATAATATATAGTATAACCCGAAAGCAAAAAAACAGAAGAAACCATAAAAATAATGATTTCTTCAACCGGTTCTTTATCTGCAATATAAATGGCATGAGACCTTATGAACTCCATCTATAGTTATCATAGGAGGCGGCTCAGACCGGCAAATGTCCATCACTTCATTGCACCGGGTGTGGAATGCGCATCCGGAGGGCGGATTTGACGGAGAAGGCAAATCACCCTTCAGTATAATAGGCTTCTTTTTATTATCAACATCGAGAGTAGGGATGGAAGACAGCAGAGCTTTTGTATATGGATGCTTCTGATTTCTGAATATATCATCTTTTGTTCCTATCTCAACTATTTTGCCTAAATACATAACTCCTATCGTACTGCAC
>JAEXXN010000434.1 GCA_023405875.1 Bacillota bacterium
GAATACTGCCGATCCGAGCTCATCCAGGGTTTCGGTATTCAATGCATTAAGAGCCTTGGGCCTGTTCAAAGTAATAAATGCTATATTATCCTCAACCCTGTATAATATATTTTTATACTCCTCCATGATAACCCTCCCATACTATACTATACTATTTGTATTCGTAGAAGCCTTTCCCTGTCTTTCTTCCCAGGTATCCCGCCCTGACCATTTTTTTCAAAAGGGGGCATGGCCTGAACTTCGGGTCTCCATATTCGCTGTACAATACCTCCATGACGGCAAGCAGCACATCAAGACCTATAAGGTCGGTGAGGGCAAGGGGGCCCATGGGGTGATTGCAGCCGTTGATAAGCGCCTTGTCTATATCCTCAACAGTTGCGATACCTTCATCCAGAAGGTATATCGCCTCATTCAGCATAGGATCGAGCAGCCTGTTCACTATGAAGCCTGCCTTGTCCTTTGAAACCACAGTGACCTTCCCCATCTTTTCTCCGACCTTCCTGGCAGCCTCCAGGGTCGCCTCAGAGGTAACAAAGCCTACGGTTATTTCCAGAAGCTTCATGACGGGTACGGGGTTGAAATAGTGCATGCCTATGACCCTGTCGGCCCTTTTTGTTGCCGCTCCCAGCTCGGTAATTGAGATAGATGATGTATTGCTTGCTATTATGGTGCCTTCCCCGCATATTTCATCGAGGCTCTTGAATATGCCCTTCTTTATTTCTATATTCTCGCTGGCTGCTTCTATGACGAAGTCACAGGCTGCCGCAGCCTCCAGGCCGGTAGTCGTTTTCAGCCTGACCATTGCCGCGCTCTTTTCTTCCTGTGACAGCTTTCCCTTGGTCACAAGCCTTGTCAGGTTTTCCTCTATTTTATCCCGGCCTTTTTTTACGGCCTCCTCCGATATATCCTGCATAATCACATTATAGCCGGCAACTGCTGCTGTCTGAGCAATTCCGGAGCCCATCTGGCCGGCACCGACTACAAACAAGCTGTTAACTTCCATAACAATGCTCCTCCATTTCCTAATATGATATAATATGCTTTCGCATATTATATCCTTTATTTAAGTGCCCGTGCGATTTTTTGCTCCGCAAAACGCACATGGGCGGCTATCATAAATTACTCGCAAAGCTCATACAGTACGGCTATGCCCTGTCCCCCGCCTATGCAAAGGCTGACGATACCGTATTTTACCCCTCTTCTCCGCATTTCGCTCATCAGGGTAATAGTAAGCCTTGCCCCCGTACAGCCCACAGGATGTCCCAGGGCAATAGCGCCGCCGTTCACATTCACAAGCTCGGGATCCAGCTCCAGATCCTTGACGCAAGCTGCCGCCTGGGCTGCAAATGCTTCGTTCAGCTCGAACAGTCCTATGTCTTCCTTTTTCAGGCCCGTCCTGTTCAGCAGCTTCCGTATTGCATATACCGGTGCATAGCCCATTATGGAAGGGTCAACCCCTGCCGAGGCAGAAGCCACATATTTTACTATGGGCTGCAGTCCCAGCTCCCTTGCTTTATTGCCCGACGTCATTATGACTACTGCGGCTCCGTCATTGATTCCCGAAGCGTTTCCTGCCGTTACCGTACCGCCCGGCTTAAAGGCGGGCTTCAGCTTTTTAAAATCCTCCATGCTGGGATTTTCCCTGAAGGTCTCATCTATTGCGAAGCTTATAGCCTCTCCTTTTTTCTGTCTCACAGGAACAGGCACTATATCCCCGTCGAACCTTCCGGCCTTCCACGCACCGGCTGCAAGAGAATGGCTCCTCAGAGCAAACATATCCTGCATCTCCCGCGTAATACCGCATTTCTCAGCTACGTTTTCCGCAGTGATCCCCATATGGTAATTCATAAAGGGGTCTACAAGCCCGTCATAGAGCATACCGTCCAGCAGCTCCCCGTTTCCCATCTTGTAACCGTATCTTGCGCTGCCCAGCAAATAAGGTATTTTGCTCATGGTTTCACAGCCTCCGGCAGCTACTATTTCATTGTCCCCCACCTGTATCGATTGGGCTGCCAGGGTTATTGCCTTTAGGCCCGTCCCGCAATTTTTGTTCGGAGTAAATGCAGGTGTCTCAACAGGCAGTCCGGCATATACCGCCGCCTGTCTTGCAGAGTTTGCCTTTATTCCGGCCTGGAAGTGCGTTCCTATTATAACCTCATCTATCATGCTTCCCTGTATCTCCGACCGCTTCAAAGCCTCTTTAAGGGCAATCGCTCCAAGCTCCGGCGCGGGAATACCGCTCAGGGTACCTCCGAACCTGCCTGTCGCAGTCCTTGCTCCGCTGACAATTACTACTTCATTCATCCTTAGCCCCTCCTTATCTGAAAAATAGCCTGCTATTCTTCAATTTTCGCCAGCTTCCTGGCCAGCTTCTTCTTATGCTCCATGTTGGATTCTCTGTACAGCATTATCCTCATGGCCTGTGGAGAACCCGCACCATGCATTGATTCGGCAAGTGCCGTACCCCCTGTCATGTTTTCGAGCAGCCTTGCAAGCCTTATTCTGTGCTCAGTCGGAATTTTGGGATTTGCCTTCAGGTATTTGTCTATATATTCCTTTGTTTCAGGGCTCTTGTAATCCGCCTCATAAGGAAGCGTCGCAATAAAGCCTCCTGCAACGTCGTGGGCAAGCCTCGATATTTCATACATGTTCCTTGTGCAGTTGAGCTTGACGGTATTTGCCAGCAGAGTGTTGACGTAATATGAGCCGGCAGGAGTCTTGCAGCCTTCACAGGAGCATGCGATGGAACAGTTATACATTGTCTCCGCCAGGTTTATCATTTCAATCAGCTTATCCTTTATGTGGGAAACATTGGGTACTCCGTTGAATTCTGCCATAGCGGCGGTTGCACCGATTATCACATCTGCGACTCCCACCTTGCAGCCGCCGTAATTCTGCCTGTGATATGCGGCAAAGGTTTCCACATACTCCTGTGCATACTGGTATTCACCGCACATGAACACTCTATCCCAGGGTACAAAGACATCATTTAGCACCGTAAGAGTTTCTCCCCCGACTATTGCATACTCTGAATTACCTGTGTCTATATCCCCTGTAAGCCTTCTCTGGTCATTGGTCTGCCTGCCGAAAATATGGACTACGCCCGGTGCATCCACAGGTATGGCAGCAGCAACTGCATAAGCCTCGTCATCAGCCCCCAGGTTGGTAGTCGGAAGAATAAGCATTTCATGGGAATTGGCCATTCCGGTCTGATGGGCCTTTGCACCCCTTACCACTATTCCGTCCTCTCTTTTTTCAACGATATGAACATAAAGGTCCGGGTCCTCCTGCTGCCCCGGCTTTTTACTCCTGTCGCCCTTTGGGTCGGTCATGGAGCCCGCAAGCATAAGATCGTTCTCCTGAACATATTCAAGGTACTTTTTGAACCGCTCATGGTAATCCGTTCCGCATTCCTGATCGATTTTATAGGTTGTTATAAATGTAGAGTTCATTGCATCAAAGCCGACACATCTCTGGAAGCAGGTGCCGGTTTTCTGCCCTATCATCCTCAGCATTTTGACTTTCTTCACTAAATCTTCCGTATTCTGGTGTACCGATGTGAACCTGTTGATTTTTTTACCCGTAAGATGCGATGTGGTGATCATCAGATCCTCATATTCAGGGTCAAAGGCAAGCTCATAGGTCATAGCCGCAGAATTGACATGAGGCCTTGTCATAGGGTGGTCCACAACGCTCTCGATTTTCTCTCCATTGCAGTATATGACCGGATGGAGCTGCCTCAAGCTTTCTAAATACTGTTCCTTCGTTTTCACAAAATTACCTCCAATATATTGATAAATTTAAATCATTCACTGTATTTGGCAATATTTGAATTTACAGATATGATGCGTTCCATTGCCCCGTCGATCTGCTCCGGGCCGCTTATAAGGATGGTTTCATACCTGCCCCTGTAATCATCCTGCTTTATGCAATCAGAACGGCAGCCGCAAATTATCAAAGCTACATCAGGGATCTCATTTTCCATGTACGCCGAAAGCTTCACTCCGGTCCGGCTTTCGATGATATCTGCAATTGCCCTGCGGTCATAGTTGGGATTACATCCCCCACAATACTTGACCCCCACTCTGATATCCATATTCTCACCTTTTGACCTCTGAACTGCCCGCCTTGATATTTTTTTCTATCATTCCGTCCCACATCCTGTTGTTGATTTTCAGAAAGTCCCCGGGGCTTTCCATTATGGGCTGCTGCGCCTTTTCCAGCGTTTCCGGGGCTATCGAGAGGTTCTTTATAAACTCTCCGCCGCATTTCTCCATCCCTTCCAGGACCTCATTTATCCCGGCTTCATATTTCTTCACATATGAAAGCGAGTGGGCCTCGGGCCTCAGCAGTTGTCCCAGAAAGTCCATGCTGAAGTTATGGGATATCCGCCTGAAGGTTTGCAGCAACGCATCAAACTGCTGAAGCTCAGGCATAGCGCAGGTGCTTATGACAAACAGGGCTTTGGGCTTTCCGCTCCTTGCCCTGTGCCTGACCCAGACACCGTCATATTCAAAATATGGTTCCATGGCAGGCAGCAGCCTTTCCCATGCCTTTTTCATGTATGAGGACATTGAGTCTATATAGACCGGTGTTGCCGCTATAATGACATCAGAGCTTCTGAATTCCTCAATTATCTGTTGCATATCGTCCTTAATGCAGCAGATCCCGGGAGTCCTCACCCAGCAGCCGAAACAGCCCCTGCATTCTTCTATGGCCCTGCCGGCAAGGTATTCAATACGTATCTCAGCAGAGGGATCAGCGTTTTTCATACCTTTTATGAAACGGTCTGTTACCATTCCGGTGATCCCCTTATCCTGCCTGAAGCTTCCCTGCAATATGAGCAGACGCACCCGCCTCACCTCTTCCTTTCCATTTTGCTTGTTATTCCAGCCAGTTCTTTCTTATCAGTTCCCATTCACTGTCCCTGAATTCTTCAATGCTTTTTATGTCTTCAGCCTTCAGGTGCCTGAAACGTTTTTGCCTTAACAGGTATTCTCCCACCGGTTTCAGGGCCTTGGGCACCATATTCATTTTTACCTTTCCGCTCTCATATTCAGCAAGATACCACAAACCGCATTCAACCATCATCTTCCCGATCTCAACCGTCAGCTCTGATGCAAAGCCCCAGCCTGTAGGACATGGAGCCATAACGTGTATATAAGCCGGACCTTTGGTGTTCTTGGCTTTTTCAACCTTGTTCATAAAATCCGCCGGGTATGAGGAGCAGGCTGTGGCAGCATAGGGTATCCTGTGGGCTATCATTATTTCAAACATATTCTTCTTGGGATGCCGCTCTCCTATGGAAGCACTTCCCGACG
>JAEXXN010000586.1 GCA_023405875.1 Bacillota bacterium
GTAGAAATCCGTTGGCATGGCCGGGGAGGTCAGGGTGCAAAAACAGCATCGCTTCTTCTGGCTGATGCAGCGTTCAACACAGGCAAGTATATTCAAGGCTTCCCGGAGTATGGACCTGAAAGAATGGGCGCACCCATAACAGCCTATAACAGGATAAGTGATGAAAGAATAAACATCCATTCGAACATTTATGAGCCGGATTATGTGGTAGTAGTAGATGAATCGCTGATTTCGGTTATAGATGTGACTTCGGGACTTAAGGAAACAGGAGCTATTATAATCAACACCGAGAAGTCACCTGATGAGGTTAAAAAATATCTCAAGGGCTATAAGGGAAAAGTCTGTACAATAAATGCCAGAAAGATTTCAGAGGATGCTCTTGGCAGGAATTTCCCCAATACACCTATGCTGGGTGCCGTAGTTAAGGTAAGCGGCATTATGGAGCCTCAGAAATTTGTGGAGGATATGAAGGAATCCTTTGCACACAAGTTTAAAACAAAGCCCGAGGTAATTGAAGGGAATATGAAAGCAATAGAGCGTGCCATGCAGGAGGTGCAGGGCCTATGAGCAAGAAAGCAAAAGCTATGACCCCGGAGGTAAGCTGGAAGGAAATAACCCCCGGAGGAGCCATATTTGAAGCCGGGAACGCAGAGGCTTATAAAACAGGAGACTGGAGGTCGATGCGTCCTGTATGGATCGAAGAAAAGTGTACCCAGTGCATGCTTTGCCCGCCGACCTGCCCGGATACGGCTATTCCCGTAAAGGATGGCAAGCGGCTGGACTTTGATTATGACCACTGCAAGGGCTGCGGCGTTTGTGTAGAGGCATGCCCCTTCGATGCAATAGGCTTTATCAAAGAAGACGAAAAAGAGGAACAGGAGGTATAGGAGTAAATGGCAATAAGGGAAAGATTATCCGGAAATGAAGCGGTAGCAGTTGCAATGAGACAGATAAACCCAGATGTAGTCGCTGCATTCCCTATTACTCCATCAACGGAGATACCCCAATACTTCTCGCAGTTCGTATCAAATGGACAGGTACAAACAGAGTTTGTAGCGGTGGAATCAGAGCACAGCGCAATGTCTGCCTGTGTCGGAGCACAGGCGGCAGGCGGCAGGACAATGACAGCGACCTCAGCCAATGGTCTGGCTCTTATGTGGGAAGTACTTTATATAGCAGCAGCCATGAAGCTGCCGATAACCATGTCCTGTGTAAACAGGGCTTTGTCCGGTCCCCTGAATATTCACAATGACCACAGTGACTCCTTTGGTGCCAGGGATTCCGGGTGGATCCAGCTATACAGCGAAACAAATCAGGAAGCCTATGACAATCTGATACAGGCAGTAAGGATCGGGGAGCACAAGGATGTAATGCTCCCGGTAATGGTATGCCAGGATGGTTTTATCACAAGTCACGCAGTCGAGAATATTGATCTGCTGGAGGATGAAAAGGTAAAGGCTTTTGTAGGTGAATACAAGCCGGAGCATTATCTTCTGAATCCAAAGGAGCAGATAGCTTTGGGCCCTCTGGACCTTCCCGTACACTGCTTTGAACATAAGCGCGAGCAAGCTCAGAGCATGATAAATGCCAGGAAGGTCATATTGGATGTGGCTAAGGAATTTGAAAAGCTTACCGGAAGAAAATATGGCTATTTTGAAGAATATATGCTGGATGATGCTGAAATTGCAGTAGTTATAATCAATTCAACAGCCGGTACTGCAAAAACAGTAGTGGATGCCATGCGGGAAAAAGGAGTAAAGGCAGGGCTTCTGAAAATCAGGATGTTCAGGCCTTTTCCCGAGGAAGAGATAGCAGAGGCGTTAAAAAAGGTCAAAGCCCTTGCCGTAATGGATAAAGCAGAAGGCTTCTCGGCTGTGGGAGGTCCTCTCGGTGCAGAAATAAAATCTGCCCTTTATGGAAGGCCGGAAGCACCTAAGGTAGTAAATTATATATACGGCCTGGGCGGCAGGGACGTTAAGGCAGATGACATTGAGAAGGTCTATAACGACCTGATGGAAATCCGGAAAACCGGAAAAGCAGGAGAAACATACAGATATCTAGGAGTAAGAGAATAGGAGGTGAGCTTTTCCAATGGCATATAATCTTAAGCAGGTAATGAACAAACCGGATAGATTGACCGGAGGACACAGAATGTGTGCAGGCTGTGGTGCCCCCCCGGTTATAAGGACCATATTAAGGGCTTTGGAGCCTGAGCATCATGCAGTATGCGGAGCAGCCACAGGGTGTCTTGAGGTATCCACCTTCCTTTATCCGTATACCGCCTGGAAGGATTCCTTTATACACAGCGCCTTTGAAAATGCCGGAGCTACCATAAGCGGCGCAGAGGCTGCCTATTGTGCTCTGAAAAGGAAAGGAAAGCTGGATGACACATACAAATTCTTGGCCTTCGGCGGGGACGGCGGGACTTACGATATAGGGCTGCAATCCCTTTCCGGCGCAATGGAGCGTGGTCATGACATGGTATATGTATGCTATGACAACGAGGCCTATATGAATACCGGTATCCAGAGGTCCTCCGGAACACCCAGGTATGCCGATACCACAACCAGCCCCCAGGGGACGGTATTACCCGGCAAACAGCAGTTTAAGAAGGACCTGACGGCAGTAATAGCTGCCCACAACATACCCTATGTTGCACAGTCCACACTGACCCCCAACTTCAAGGACCTATATGAGAAGGCCCAAAAAGCAATATATACCAAGGGCCCGGCCTTTATGAACGTGCTTGCGCCCTGTCCCAGAGGCTGGAGGTATGATACTCCGGACCTTATGAAAATATGCAAGCTGGCCACAGATACCTGCATATGGCCTTTGTACGAGGTTGAAAACGGAGTATGGAAGCTTAATTACAAACCGAAGAAAAAGCTTCCGGTCATTGAATATCTGAAGCCTCAAGGAAGATTCAAGCATCTGTTTTCAGATGAAAACAAAAAGCTTATAGATAATATCCAGGAGGATGTAGACAGAAAGTGGGAAGAATTGCTGAGAAAATGCGGAGAGAGCTCCTAAAAACGTGCGAAAGCACGTTTTTTTGCTGAAGCTGTAAAAAAAACGCCAAACTTTCCATGCGGATATTGGAGGAAAGTATAAGAATACATCGAATATTAAGCTTTACTAAGCATGTATTACAAATGGCGGAGGCTCTCTATGGACTTTATAAGAAAAAATGCTTTTTTGCTGCTTAACGGAATAATCGTTTTTGTCATGCTGTTCTGCGTCTTTGCGGTAGGCCGATTTGAAAGCGGGGATGCTTCCACAGCCGGGAAGGGCGTGCTGGATTTATCCGATACCGTCCTCCGCACCGATAGTATCGTGACGCTGAATGGAGAATGGGAATTTTATTGGAACCAGCTCCTGGAGCCGGAGGATTTTTCCGGCAGTACCGGGATAAAGCCGGAGCTGACCGGCTATATAAAGGTGCCTCACGTTTGGACCACAGGGCTGGAAGGGAAAAAGCTGCCTGCCAGGGGATATGCAACCTACCGGCTGAAGGTCAGGCTTGGGGAAACGGACAGGATACTGGGGCTCAAAACAGTCAATATACGGATGGCCAGCCGGGCCTATGTCAACGGCAGGGCAGTGCTGGGCAGCGGCATGCCAGCTTCTGAGCCCGATCTCTCCTCACCGGGGAATACGCCTCAGACAGCTTTTTTCGATGTGGAAGGAAAGGATCTGGAGATTATTGTGCAGGTGGACAACCATGTCTATAGAAACGGGGGCATTATTCAAAGCATATATTTGGGGGGACAGAAGGCCATAGTTAAAAAGGTATATACCTCAACCGCCTTGGATGTGATCGTCTTTTCTTCCCTGGTCATGATCGCGTGTATCCATATCATCACGTATCTGGCGGCTTTTATAAGAAAGCGGAAGGAACCGATCCTGCTTACCTTCAGCATGATCTGCCTGGCCCTTGCAATAGGCAGCACCGGATTGGGAGAAAAAACAATGTTCCAGCTTTTCCCCTGGATTCCCACAGAGGCCGGTTACAAGGCGACGGATTTTTGCATCCAGCTGTGCAGCGTATTGGAGGGGATATTTTTGCTTCAAATAGGTGAGGGTATCGCACCGAAGCGGTTCATAAAAGCCGCTATAGCACTTTTTGGAGGCTACCTGCTGGTAATTGCGCTGGTACCGCTCTCCGTCTATTCTGTTTATCACCATTTATATTTTTTGTTGTCGGTTATTTTTAATATATGTGTCCTGTACTTTTTACTGTCGGCATGGAAAAAAAAGAAGGAGGGCACCATCGGAAGGAACAACATGATTATCCTGGCGGTGGGTTTTGCATATTCTCTGATTTTATCCATGGACTTTACACTTTATGTTAACAGTATGAAAGAAACTTATGTCATAGGAGCCATCAGCATACTGCTCTTTGTCCTGATGCTTTCGGCAATTCTGGCAAACCGCTTCTCGGAGGCTTTTTCAGAAATTCAGAGCATGTCCCGGGAGCTGCTAACCCTGGACAAGCTGAAGGACGAATTTCTGGCCAATACCTCCCATGAGCTTCAAACGCCGATAAATGGAATCATCAATATTTCACAATCCGTCATGGAGGGAGCTTCGGGCAGCACCAACCGGCATCAGCAGGAGAACCTGCATATGATCGTGGAGATAGCCAAGCGGCTGTCCATACTGATAAACGATATACTGGACATGTCCAAGCTGAAAAGCAATGAGATCAAGCTGATTTTGACACCTGTGGATGTAAAAGCCAATGTAAATGCGGTATCCGAGATATTCCGCCATATGATAACCGAAAAAGAGATAGCGCTGCAGAACTTGCTGCCGGATGACCTTCCTGCCGCATATGCGGATGAGAACCGGCTGCACCAGGTGCTGTACAATCTGATAGGTAATGCGATCAAATTTACCGTAAAAGGGGAAATAACCGTATCAGGAAGAATGGAAGGCCGGCAGCTCCGGATCAGCGTGGCGGATACCGGAATAGGGATCCCTCCGGATAAATTTGAAATAATCTTCCGTTCTTTTGAACAGGTTGAAGGCTCCGAGACCCGGGAGCGAGGGGGAACGGGACTGGGTTTATCCATTTCCAGGCGGCTTGTGGAGCTGATGGGCGGAACCCTTGAACTGGTTTGGTCGGAATTGGGAAAAGGAAGTCGGTTTGATTTCACACTGCCGGCCAGTACCTTGCCTGCTCCCGGGGAAGCGCCCTCATGTCAGCCGGGCACCCGGGGCGGCCCCATTGTTCCCCGGATAAGCAGACCGGAGCTGATAAAAGGCGGAAGACACCGGGTATTGGTGGTAGACGATGAGATTTCCAACCTTTATGTGCTGATAAACATGCTGGCCCATGAGGATTGTGACATACTGACCGCATCTGACGGACAGTCCGCCCTGGCTTGCATTGAGGGAAACAACCGGATAGACCTGGTGGTCCTGGATGTGATGATGCCGAGAATGTCCGGCTTTGAAGTCTGCCGGAGGATACGGGAGCGATACTCTCTGCTTACGCTGCCGGTACTTCTGGTTACGGCCCGCAGTACCCCGGAGGATGTGGCGGTGGGCTTTGAAGCAGGAGCGAATGACTTTGTCACAAAGCCCTTTGCCGCTGCTGCCGTACGTGCAAGGATCAGGACGCTTTTAAAGCTTAAGGGAACCATGGAGGAAGCGGTAAGGAGTGAGATGGCCTTCCTTCAATCCCAGATCAAGCCCCATTTTCTTTATAATGCGCTGAACTCCATAAGCTCCCTCTGCCTTTCCGACGGAGAAAAAGCCAGCGAATTGATAGACCAGCTGGGTATCTATCTGAGGAAAACCTTCCGGGATGCCGGCAAGGCCTCTTTGATACCCCTTCAGTCCGAGCTGGAGCTGGTAAGCGTGTATCTCTATATTGAAAAGGTCCGGTTCGGGGACAGGCTTGCCGTTGAATATGATATCGATGAGGAAGCGGACGGGCTCATCCCTCCGCTGGTTCTGCAGCCCCTGGTTGAAAATGCCGTACGGCACGGCTTGATGAAAAAAGTTGATGGGGGAACGGTACGCATCAAGGTTGTAAAAGAAAAGGAAAGGCTGCTTTTTAACATAGAAGATAATGGTGTGGGTATGACCCAGGCATTGCAGAACTCCTTATTAGAGGAGAAGGGCGGCGAAAAGGGCGTGGGCCTGACAAACATAAACCGGCGGTTGGTCAATATGTTCGGACAGGGCTTAAGTATTGACAGTACGCCGGGAAAAGGAACCGCCATATTTTTTGCAATTCCCGTCAAGCACTCAGGGGAGGAGGAGACATCGTGATAAAAGCCATTATCGTAGATGATGAAATATTGTCTATCAACAAGCTGAAGCATGTGCTGACGCCTTTTGAAGATATAACGGTAGCAGGCTGCTTTGCCGATCCCTGCGATGCGCTGGAAAAGGCACCGGGGCTGCTGCCGCAGCTTGTTTTTCTGGATATAGAGATGCCGGATATGAACGGCCTGGCGCTGGCTGAAAAAATGGCGGAAAGGCTTCCCGGTGCCGAGATAGTTTTTGCCACGGCTCACGATGAATATGCGCTTAATGCTTTTGAAGTTGCAGCCGTGGATTATTTACTGAAGCCTGTGACAAAGGAAAGAATAGCTGAGATTAAATAAATAACCGGAGAAGGGTATAAGCTTTTGTATCAAGGCTCATATCCTTCTCTTTATTTGCTCTTCCAGACAGAAGATTTTGGTCGAAATATATCGAACAAAGTGCTATAATATAATATGTAGAATTTTTTGTATTTTCAATTTATATATAAGCATATGAGAGATGAGAGGGAAGCAAGATATAACAGGAGGGGATTATATGAGGCTTCATTTTAAAATCACATTACCCATAGTCGTTCTATTGGTCACGGTAATAACGGCTTTGTCGGGAGTATCATTTCTTTTTACGCAGCAGTTGATTGAGGATAATATGTCACAACTGTCGGGCAGTAAGCTGAATGAG
>JAEXXN010000588.1 GCA_023405875.1 Bacillota bacterium
ACTTGGAGCAGTATCGTTTATAAAATCAGTGACGTGGAGGAGTGCTGACTGGAACTGACCGCCCCCGGAAATATTGGAGCGACCTGAAATCAAAGCTCATTTCGGAAGGAAGTCAACTGTCCGAAAAAATCGGACAGTTGAAAATGAAAGCTGAAGACGGAAAAATGCGGTTGACCGATGTTGCTGACACAGAGCAACTTCTGCGTTTGATTCAGTCAATACCTTCACCCAAAGCAGAACCTTTTAAAATATGGCTTGCAAAGGTTGGAGGAGAAAGAATAGATGAAACCGCTGATCCTGAACTTGTTATAGAGCGTGCTCTTGAGACATATATTAGAAAAGGATATTCAAAGGAGTGGATTGACCAAAGGCTGAAAACCATAGAAGTCAGAAAAGAACTGACAGATGAGTGGGATAAGCGAGGCGTTCAGAAAGGTATTGAATATGCAATATTAACGGACGAGATTTCTAAGTCCTGGGCAGGATGAACTACCAAAGAATACAAGAATCTTAAAGGCTTAAAGAAAGAAAACTTGCGGGACAACATGACAAATAAATGCAGCTAGAAAGCAACTTGAAGAAACAACAGGAAAGAAAGTTGTAACAAGCAAGAATGCAAAGATTATGAAGGAGATCAAGGAGTAATGAAATCGCCGTATTTAGAATCAGTTATGTATATAATCAGAAGTTAATAAATGATGGAGGATGCTTGGCTGTTAATAGACTTGATAGAGATTTTTGAGCAAGAAAACAAAAATATGCTAAATAAAGACATTCAAATTTTATATAGCGTCCGATAAAAAGTTAAAGATTTGTAAAACGATATTGTTTATCCAATAATTTTGGGGAGTGTCCTGACTTGACACCAGCGTTATTTGTATACTCAAAGCATGTGGAGTGTGCAGACATGTGAAAACTCCCTCCAGAATGGATTATTTTACATTCTGGAGGGAGTCATATACAAAATTTTAAATACTGCCCGGGATATTTTTCTATTTCATTATTTCCTTCATGCACTCAATGGTATAGTCAATATCTTCTCTTGATACATCGTTATTTGTCACATATCTCATGAGTCCGCCCTCAACGCCGTTTATCTTTATGCCTTTGGCAAACAGCCCGTCAACAAGCTTTTCCGAGCTTACTCCCGTTTCCTCCATATCGAAGAATACCATATCAATATGTACGTCCTCATGGGCAACCTTTATTCCGGGGATTTCAGAAAGGCGTCCTGCCAGGTATTTTGCATTTTCATGATCCACATGGAGACGTGCGGACATTTTCTCCAGAGCTATCAGGCCCGCAGCGGCAAGTATTCCCGCCTGCCTCATGCCCCCGCCCAGAAGCTTTCTGTTTTTTCTTGCCTTGTCGATGAATTTTTTGCTGCCTGCAAGAATTGAACCCACAGGTGCACACAGGCCCTTTGAAAGGCAGAACATGACAGAGTCGGTATATTGGGTTATCTGTGCGGCATCCACACCAAGGTAAGCTGCGGCATTAAACAGCCTTGCTCCGTCAAGATGTACAGGTAGGCTGTTGTTCTTTGCAATAGCATATATTTCCTTCATTATTTCAAGGGGCACCACCGTTCCGTTGGACAGTGCATTTTCCACGCAGATCAATCCGGTCCGGGGATAATGAATATCTTCTTCCCTTATAGCCTTCACTACATCCTTCGGGTCCATTATCCCCCTGGCCCCGCGGATGCTTCTGAGCTGTACGCCGGATATGACTGCTGCAGCTCCTACCTCATGCTGCACTATATGGCAGTTTTCCTCTGCGATTATCTCATCGCCCCTGCTTGTATGGCTCATAATTGCAAGCTGGTTCCCCATAGTACCGCTTGGGACGAATAGGGCAGCTTCCTTGCCGACATACTCCGCAGCCTTTTTTTCCAACAGGCTCAGGGTCGGATCGTCTCCATACACGTCATCGCCTACAACAGCCTTTGCCATTGCTTCGCGCATTTCATCGGTAGGCTGTGTAACAGTATCACTTCTCAGGTCTATGTATCTCAATTCCCATACCTCCATTAATTTAATCCGCTGTGCAAGCTGATCCCGGTTGCCGGGGCCTTTACGCAATGCAAACCTTCATCAACCGATACAACGAGTTAATATTGTATAAGAATATTATACAATAATTAGTGCTTTTTAAGATACAGATTTCGCATTATTTAAGAGTTTAATGAGGATATCTTCAAAGGCTGTACAATTTTCCTACCTGGGACTTATCTTTGTTCTGTATTGCGGAAGAAGATAATATCATTTACTAATATTAAAAACCCGGGAGGTAATGAATAGTGCTGAAAAATCTATTTAAGCTTACAGGTATTTTTTGCCTGACAATAATAATGGTATTAAGTGCCGCATTCTTTTATGCAGGCCGGCTTCCTGCGGCTGTTTCGGCTTTCAGGGAGGATATCCAGGAGGAAAAGATCGCAAGGCAGCTTTTTGAAGCTTACAATGTAATGGATAATACCTTTCATTTTGAACTGCCTGATTCCTGGTATACCCACGAAGTGTCTTTTATGGGGGGAGAGGTTCTTTATCATATGAACTTTATATCCCAGGACAAGAGGATATATGGACTTGTACAAGCGTGGAAGCTTTCGAAGCCGATGAAGCAATATATCACTGACTCTCAGAAGGCGGCTACGGGGGTTATTGATTTCAAATACTTTGACATAAAGGAAATAAGGGTAGACAACAGGAAGGGCTACCTTATGGAGTACAGCAGAGCCAATCAGTCGGGAGAATACAACAAGGCCTACGAGGTATTTATTGAGGGGCCTTCAAAAAAAATGTACAGGTTGAGTTTTTTCGTTCCGGAAAAAGAGTGGAGAAATTATTATAATATTCTTTTTGAAAGAATAATTCGCTCCGTCAGGATCAACGAGCAGGTAACAGCATTGGGGCAGTAGGGTTTACGAGGCAGCCAATGCTTTGAGCTGTTGAATATCCATGAATAATACTCTGCTTTTTTTTGTAAAAATTGAAAAATTCAGTATAGTTAGAAAAGTAATTTATGTATACTAAAAGGAAATCCAGTGTTTACGTCGAATATTACTATAGATTGTGTTTTTTTTAGCATATTTGGTAGGATCTGATTATATTTGGAGGTGTTTGATATGTCAATCCATATTGCCTTGTGTGAGGACAAGCAGGTAATACTGAATAGTATCAAGACCAGTATGGAAAAAGTTATTAAGCAGAATGGCATAGA
Organism: Bacillota bacterium; assembly: GCA_023405875.1. GTDB lineage: Bacteria > Bacillota > Clostridia > Lutisporales > Lutisporaceae > BRH-c25. The sequence goes on from JAEXXN010000588.1 coordinate 3,226, forward strand.
TGCAAAAATCAGCTTTATGACGGATGATCCCAAAAGGGTTATAGATTACTCAAAACAATATGTGCAGGGAATAAATGCGTATTTTCTTGACATCAACCTGGGAACCAATATGAACGGGTTGGAGCTGGCAAGACAGATAAGAAGTCATGACCCCCACTGTTATATAACCTTTGTTACAGGACATCCGGAGCTTTGCATGACAGTATTCAAGTATCATATAGAGGCTTTTGAATATCTTATCAAGCCGGTATCCTATCAGGCCCTGGAGGAGTGCGTCATTTCCATAGACAAGCATTATGCCAACTACCTGAACTCTCAGAAGCAGAGCAAAGGCTCAATTATCGTAATAAGGTCGGGGAACTGTGATTATACCATAGAGCTTCACAACATCATATATGTGGAATCAATAAATCAGAAGCTGGTAGTCCATACCAAAAGCAGGAACATAGAGTTTTTCGGATACCTCAAGGATATAATCAATGAGCTTAATAAAAGCGGGAAGCACTTTTTCCGATGCCACCGGTCTTATATAATCAATATAAATCATGTTAAAGAGGTCAATTATAAGGATTCCTACATTATAATGTCCGGCGGTGAAAAATGTTATATGTCAAGGCAGCAAAAAAGCGAGATAAAGGAAATCCTTGATAGGATGGTTCAAGAGAATGCTGATTTTATATAGGATATTTGTTACAACAGTATGTATGGTAGTATTGGCATATTTAACGCATACCCTTTACAAATTTGACAGAAGTAAGAAATCTATTATAAGCTTTGTTTTAATTACTTCCATTATAGCCAATATAATACTATTCTATGAAGAATATATAGGAATGGGAATGAAGTCGGTATTAATGCTGTTGCTGTTTATATTGGCACTATATTTTGTCATTAAGCTGAATATCCTGCAATCCATAATATCAACAGTTATATTCAATATTGCACTTGCGGTCGGAGATATCTCATCGGTGATGATACTTGTCAAAATTTATGGGTATACCCATAAGATGATAAAGGCAGATATATTCCTGTCAATGACTTCGGACCTTATAATCTACGGTACCGTGGTTATCATAACAATGCTGATACGGCTTGTCAGTCAGTCTCATGAAATGACGGATGTCTACAAGAAGAATATAAGTATGAAGACTTCCCTGTATATGTTCGCTACATTTGTTGTAGTAGTAATTAATTATTCCAGTTATATCAAGTTCATTAATTTGGTGGATAGAGGAATAATACTTGTAAATGTAGCAACTATGTGGCTATATCTAATATTGAGTCTGTACATAAATTTTACAAGCAGTGCATTGACACTGAAAGAGCAGCAATACGACCAGCAGCAGGACTATATAAAAACAATTGATAATCTTATAAATGAATTCAGGAGGTTGAAACACAGTTATTCTAATACCATATACAGCTTTTACGGTTATATTGAGGAGAAGGATATGGAAGGGCTGAAAAAATACTATTCGGAAGTAATGGATGATGTAAAAAGAGTAGACAGCAATTTGCTTCTAGCCTTGCAGAAGATAAAGGTATATGCTGTATTCGGTC
>JAEXXN010000615.1 GCA_023405875.1 Bacillota bacterium
GGCTAGGGAAAACTTCAGTTTTTAGTGTGTTTTTTAGGAGCTTTCACTGTCTGTCAACTTATCAACATACAAAAATCCCCTGTCATGCCAATAATAGCATAACAGGGGATTTTATTCAATATTCCGACTTTTTTCTACTCCACAGTAACGCTCTTCGCCAAATTCCTCGGCTTATCAACATCGCAGCCCTTCTCAACAGCCATGTAATATGCCAGCAGCTGCAACGGGGTTATAGCTACCACCGGGGTAAGTATATCCGATACCTTGGGAATATACATTGTGTAATCCGCTACCTTCTCCACCTCTGTGTTGCCTTCCTTTGCTATTGCAAATACGAAGGCGCCCCTTGCCTTTACTTCTTTTACGTTGCTGACCATTTTCTCGTAGAGGGAATCCTGGGTCAGGACTGCAAGGACTATTGTGCCCTCCTCTATGAGGGCTATAGTTCCGTGCTTCAGTTCTCCTGCGGCATAGGCTTCGGAGTGTATATAGGATATTTCCTTCAGCTTCAGCGACCCTTCAAGGGCAACGGCGTAGTCTATTCCCCTGCCAAGGTAGAATATGTCCCTGGCGTTGCTGTTGTTGGCTGCAAACTTTTGTATGATAGCCTTGTGCTGGAGAGTTTCTTCCACAAGCTGAGGAAGGGTCCTCATTTCATCCTTTATTGCAGTGATCTCTTCGTCTTTCAGGGTCCCCTTCAGCTTAGCCAGGTAAAGGGCAACGGTGTATAAGGCTATAAGCTGGGTTGTGTATGCCTTTGTGGAGGCAACGGCTATCTCGGGGCCTGCCCAGGTATAGAATACGTCGTGGGACTCACGGGCTATGGAGCTGCCTACCACGTTTACTATGCTGAATATCCTGGAACCCTTTCTTTTGGCTTCTTTAAGGGCAGCCAGTGTATCAAGGGTCTCTCCGGATTGGCTCACTATGATTGTCAAGGTCTTGTCGTCCACAATCGGGTCTCTGTATCTGAACTCAGAGGCTATATCCACTTCTACCGGGATCCTGGCAAGCTTTTCTATTACGTATTTGCCTATCATGCAGGCGTGGAAGGCTGTTCCGCAGGCTACCATGTATATTTTGCTGAAGGACTGCAGCTGTTCCTTTGTAAGCGTGATGTCATCCAGCTTTATAGTTGCTGAATCAGGTGTCACCCTGGAGGTCATGGTATCCTTTATGGCCTTGGGCTGCTCATGGATCTCTTTTATCATGAAATGCTCGAAGCCGCCTTTTTCTGCGGAGGCCACATCCCAGTTCACTTCAAATATCTCCTTGGTTACCGGCTTGCCGCTTTCGTCGTAGAAGCTTATTCTGTCCTTTTCTATTACTGCAAGCTCATTTTCATTGAGCAGGTATATCTTTCTGGTATGGTTCAGTATGGCGGGTATATCTGAGGCTATGAAATTCTCTCCCTCTCCTACTCCTACTATAAGAGGGTTTTCCCTTCTCACGCATACTATCTTGTCAGGCTCTCTCCTGCTTATCACCGCAAAGGCATAGGAGCCTCTGATCTTCTCAAGGACATGCTTCACTGCCTCTATAAGGTCTCCCTTGTAGAAGAAATCCACATAGTGGGCAAGTACCTCCGTATCGGTATCAGACTTGAATACGTAGCCCTGTTCCATGAGCATGGACTTTATACCCATGTAGTTCTCTATGATACCGTTGTGGACTACGGCTATGTCATCGGAGCAGTTGGTATGGGGATGGGAATTGATATCCGAAGGCTCCCCGTGGGTGGCCCATCTTGTATGGCCTATTCCCAGGCTTCCGTCCATTGTTTCCTTTTTCAGGTGCTCCTCCAGTACGGCAAGCCTTCCCTTGTATTTTCTTACCTGCACGCTGCCGTCATGGTTGTATATTGCCACTCCGGCTGAATCATAACCTCTATACTCAAGCTTCTGCAGCCCTTCCATAAGTACGGGAACTGCTCTCTTTTCACCTATATAACCTACTATGCCACACATAAATTGATACTCCTCTCGATGGAACGACATAGGGGTCGTTCCTTACATTTATTATTAATTATTGTTTGCTTTTTAACCCGGAACGCATGCAATGCGTTCCCTGCATCTGGCCTCATTTTGAGAATTCCTCGGAGTCACGGCACCTGCCGTTTCCGCCATTTGGGCAAAAAAATACACTAACAGGTCCTAACCGTTAGTATACGCAGCTTTACCCCTGGTTCAATCAGATCCACTTTGTCCCATCAATCACTTGAGGATTTGTAAAATCTGTAACACTGTCGAACCGCAGCGCAGGGCATCCGCCGAATTTTCGATTAACCCTGACCTCGTCAACTTGCCGTGCAAGTCTGGCGCTTCATTAAGTTTTACGGTATATCATAGGTTGATATCCACCTCCTTCAGTCATAGTCGAATCTTGGAGCCTTTACTGCGTTCAGGTCAACATACATATCGCAGTTAACAATAGTTTATATCTTTTCGGTACTTTTTGCAAGTCAATTCAAATATTGTAATCCCATAAACTTCGACCAAAAAAATGATACTTCTGTAATACCATAATATTACGGCAAAAAGAAAAAGTGCCATTTCAGGCACTTATCCCAATCAATTCATCTTTTCTTCTATCAACTTGGCGAGGGCTTTGGCGTCCTCCCTTATCTCAGCTTCGTTTGCTCCTTCGAGCATTACTCTTACCAGGGGCTCTGTACCTGAAGGCCTTATCAGCACTCTGCCTTTATCCTTCAGCTTGCCCTCCAGCTTTGCTATCATACCGGCAATGGCTCCATCCTCCATATACCGTTCCTTGTTTTCATTCAATATCCTGGCATTTACCAATACCTGAGGCAGCTCTGTCATTATTGAGGCAAGGTCGGAAAGCTTCTTTCCCGTCTCCTTGACTACGGCAAGAAGCTGAAGGGCTGTCAGAAGGCCGTCCCCTGTGGTGTTGTGGTCAAGGAATATTATATGCCCCGACTGCTCCCCACCTATGTTATAGCCGTTTCTGATCATCTCTTCCAGTACATACCGGTCCCCGACCTTTGTTTTTACGAGGCTGCAATTTTCCCGCTTCATTGCTATATCAAGACCCATATTGCTCATTACGGTACCTACTACCGTATCTTTTTTCAGTATGCCCTTTTCCTTGAAGTGCTTGGCAAATATGGCAAGCATATGGTCACCGTTTATTAGACGCCCCCTGTTGTCCACTGCAATCAGCCTGTCGGCATCTCCGTCAAAGGCAAGTCCCACATGCGCACCGGACTGCAGCACCAGCTTCTGAAGCTTATCCGGATGTGTCGAACCGCATTCTACATTTATGTTCTTACCATCCGGCTTGTTGTTTATCACCACTATCTCGGCTCCCAGGTCGGCAAGCACTGAAGGCGCTGCTATGTATGACGCGCCGTTGGCACAGTCAACTGCGATCTTCAGGCCTCTCAGGTTCACATCGATTGTCTTTTTCAGAAAATCCACATAGCCGTGTACCGCATTGTCTATTTCTACCTTCTTGCCTATTTCCGCACCCGTGGGATTTGCTATACCGTTTTCCGGGTTCAGCAGCAGGCTTTCTATCCTGTCCTCCAACTGGTCCGACAGCTTATAGCCGTTACCATCAAAGAATTTTATTCCGTTATATTCAAACGGGTTGTGTGAAGCAGATATCACAACCCCTGCATCCAAGCCCATATGTCTGGTAAGATACGCAACTGCAGGTGTAGGTTGAACTCCCAATACCACAGCTTCCGCCCCCATGGAGCATATACCTGCAACAAGAGCCGCTTCAAGCATATCTCCGGATACTCTGGTATCCTTCCCTACAGCAATCCTGGGTTTGTGGTGGGTTTCTTCCGTAAGCACATATGCGCCTATCCTTCCAAGATTGAATGCCAGGGTAGAGTCCAGCTCCATGTTCGCAATTCCTCTTACTCCATCAGTTCCAAACAAGCGACCCATCGTAAGACCCCTTTCAAAGTTAGACTTAATTATTGTTTCATGTAATTAGTATAATAGCACAATAATTTCAATTATTCAATTCGTATAAATAGGACAACCTTGGAGGTTGTGTAATCCTACCGGGGAGTATAAAGCAAAGGGGATCGTCGCACAAATAGGATGATGTGACATAGAAAAGCGGAACGGTTTAGAACCGTTCCCTACGTATGTTCTATTCCTATGGGTGGATTTCGGAGCTTCGCTGGGGTATAATATTTCACAGCAGTCCAAATGCCTATAACAAATCCTAATGTGTCGCATCCTTTCACTTGTGCGTCAGCCTCACATTACTCTTCCAGTCCTTCCTTGAAGGCTTTGAGGTATTCCGGCTTTTCATCCAGCCAGTATTTTCTTGCAGGTACCGCATTCTCCTTGCCCCTGCTGTAGTCATAGTCCACATAGCTCCACCATACCGCGGCCTTCAGGTTGTCATACCTGCCGATATTATCGAACATTTCCCTTATCCACTTTTCCTTGTCTCCGCCTACCGAGCTGCATGCAAACTCAGTGATCATCCACGGGAAGTCCCCGTAAAATTTGCTGTATTTTTCAGTCAGAGGGTCGTATATCTGGGTAAAGCTCCTCCAGTTCTCCTGTGTGGTCTCCTTGTAATAGGTTCCTGTGTTGTAGCCGGTCAAACCTATCATGTGGACATATTTGTCCCCCGGATAGTAGGAGATATGTGAATTCCAGTTCAGCGGGGGATAATCCACGTCGTTGGGATTGAATACCCATATGGCATTTGTCACCCCTTCCTCCTCAAATATGCCGTAAATATGCCTCCAGACCTTGATATACACGTCAGGGTCACAGAGCAGTGCAATGCCGCTGTATCTTACCCAGGTACTGTTCATTTCATTGTTCAGCCTGAATATGAAAGGGTGCCCGAAGGCCTTCGCCTCCCGTGCGAAGCTTCTCAGGTAGTCATCGTACAAGCCGTCGATAACGTCAAAATTGATATTCTTCTTCTCATGCTCGGTATTGCCGGGAATAACATTCCACATAACCTGCATTGTCAGCTCCACTGTTTTCCCCCGCTTATGAGCCTCCTTCATTCCCTCATCCGGAAATTGATGGCCCAGGTAGATATAGTGGAGTGTAATAGGGAAATTGTACTCTAGCTGCTTTTCGATAGCTTCTATCCTGGAAAAATCCTTTGTTATGGAATTGGGATAAAAAATACCCCATTTTATACCTTTGGAGGTTGTAAGCTCCTTATAGAAGGCTGCCGTTTCCTTGTTCCAGCCGGGAAGCTCAGGCTTCAGGGCAATATTGAACCTTGCCTCGCCGCTGGCCTCTGTCTTTCTGAAGGAGCTGAGGATCTGCTGCACCGCTTCTGCCTGTACTGCCGATGAACTGCTCCGGATAAAGCAGCTGTAGAACTCCTTCTCCCCGGTGATATATAGACCGTGAGTGTAGAAATCCTGTTTTTCTTTGCTTGCAGAGGCGGGCTCTCTCGAAAAGGACATTATTCTTGTCCTTGCCCCGTTTATATCGCGGTACCCGTCTGTCATAAGGTCTATATTATTGGCATTCCTATATTCAGGATCAAGCAGGTATTTATACAGGTACACGTTGAAATATCCGTCTATATCCTTATAGGGTGATAATTCCCTCGATATTTTGATATCCAGATCCTTATTGCTTATTCTGATAAAGGCAGGCATAAGGCTGTCATCGACCTTCATATTGCCAGGCACCCTTATCAGAAAGCCCAGCTCGGGGGAGCTGACCTCCTTAAAGCCGGCCGAAGTCCATACCTCTTCGGAATCTATCTGTCCCTCTTCCTTTCCCTTCTCAAAGTCAAAGCCTATACATTCAAATATCAGGACAGATGTTGTTATAAATAGTACAAATATTACCCTTAACAAGCTTCTGATAATATCCAATCCTCCTTAACAGCGCCGAATTTTCTTATTTTTATGGTGCCACATAAGGAGTTGAATATACGGAATAAAAAAGCAAAGTATACATGCGCATACTTTGCTTCATTATTGACTTACATATTTTCAGGAGTTTCTATGCCTGCAAGGCCAAGACCTGTCTGTATCACCGTACCTACTGCCTTTGTAAGCTGAAGCCTTGCATTCTTTACATTTTCTTCAGCGTTCAGTACGGGATGTGTATTGTAGAACTTATTGTATGCCTTTGCAAGCTCTGTCACATGACGGAGGACTACAAAGGGCTCATACCTTTCCACAGCTTCCTTCACAGAATCCTTGAAGGCACCCAGCAGCTTGACAAGCTGGAATTCTTCCTCTGTGGAGAGATAGCTGAGATCAGCTGTTTCCGGTACATTTCCTGCTTTTCTCAGTATGCTTCTGCCTCGTACATAGGTATATTGTACATAGGGGCCTGAATCCCCGTCAAAGTTCAGTGCATCCTCCCAGGTAAACACAACATCCTTTTCCCTGTTGTTCTTCAGGAAGGTATATATAAGGGCCCCCATGCCCACCTTTCTTGCCACTTCTTCCTTGTTCTCCAGGTTGGGGTTCTTCTTCTCTATTACCTCAAGGGTCTTGTGGATCGCTTCGTTCATTACATCCTTTGCAAATACCACATCGCCCTTACGCGTCGAAAGCTTCTTGTCGGCAAACTTTACAAGCCCGTGGCCTATATGCACGCAGTCCTTGTACCAATCGAAGCCCATAAGCCCCAGGGTGCTGAACAGCTGGTTGAAATGCAGCGACTGTGTGCCGCCTACCACATATATGTTCTTGTGGAAGTTGTAATGCCTCTTCCTGTATAATGCGGCAGCCAGGTCCCTTGTAGCGTAGATTGTCGCTCCGTCGGACTTCAGTATCATTATCGGAGGAATTCCGAACTTCTCCAGGTTGACTATTTTGGCGCCTTCGCTGTCCTCCAGCAGATTCTTTTCCTTGAGCATCTGCACGATCTCATCCATCTTGTCACTGTAGAAGCTTTCTCCCGCATAGGAGTCAAACTCAACATTGAGGTCCCTGTATATCTCATTGAATTCCCTGAGGCTCAGATCCTTGAACCTCTGCCAAAGTCCGGTCACTTCGGGGTCTCCTTCTTCAAGCTTCTTGAAGTATGCTCTTGCTTCATCCTCAAGAGCCGGTTCGGCTTCAGCCTCTTCATGGAATCTGACATATATCCTGAAAAGCTCGGTTATAGGAGCCTTTTCAAGGGCATCCTCGTCCACCCATTTCTTGTACGCCACTATAAGCTTGCCGAATTGAGTTCCCCAGTCTCCCAGATGGTTGATCTTTATGGTATTATAGCCGGAATGCCTGTAGACCTTCTCCAAGG
>JAEXXN010000031.1 GCA_023405875.1 Bacillota bacterium
ACTCAAAGCTGCTTTCACCGGGCTATGTGCGTAAAGACGGAGACCGGCTCACTGTTTCCTTCGGTTGGAACAAATGCGTGTGCGGAATGTTCAGGAAGCTGGACCAGTATGAGCCGGTATCAAAAACCTGGTGCGAATGCTGCAACGGACATGTAATAAAAACATTCAGCATGATTTGCGGCAAGCCGGTTGAATCAGAGCTTCAGGAAGCGGTGGCGTGCGGAGGAAAGGATTGTGTTTTCATAATAAAGCTGTAGCTTTGGTTAAGGGATGCAAACCTGGAGCAGTGGCCGGTCTCCCTCAACAAGGTATTGGAAAAATACCCGGATGCCGAAGTAGTTATACCGGGACATGGAAATTGGGGAGGAATTGAGTTGATAAAACACACCCTGGAATTGTTGCAGCAGTGATCCTATATATTATGAAGCTGATATGAGTTAAAGTGGGGTGAGAGATATGAAAAAACCGGAATTGATTATTTTTGATATGGACGGCTTACTGTTCGATACCGAGAGGATGGCCTTTACCTCATGCAGGAGAGCGGCCCGGAACTATGGCTATGAGGTGGATGAAGAGCTGTTCAAGAAAACCATCGGGATAAACCTTAAGAGTACATTTGAGCTATACCGGGAACACTTCGGTGAAGCTTTTCCCTCGGAGGACATTAAAAATGATATATTAAAAATATATGATGACCTTATAAAGCAAAACGGAGTTCCGGTGAAAGAAGGCTTATATGAATTACTGGATTATCTTAAAAAGGTCGATATCAAGCTGGCCGTGGCAACCTCCACAGGCAGGCAGAGGGCGGCAGACTTACTGAAGTTGGCGGGGATTGATAGGTGCTTTGACTATATTTTATGCGGAGATGAAATCGTTAATTCAAAGCCGGATCCGGAAATCTTTCTAAAAGTATCGGAAAAACTGGGCTGCACCCCGGAGAACTGTATAGTACTGGAGGACTCTGAGGCAGGAATAGCCGCGGCCTATAATGCAGGAATGCTGCCCATAATGATCCCTGATATGAAGGAACCCGAGGACGCAGTAAAAAGCCTGGTCTACAAACAACTGGGCAGCCTGCTGGAAGCAAAAGCATTTTTGGAGGGTATTCTGGGATAATTGCGGGAAAGGGCTTGGACATTGTTAGTAACTGGAGCACACTGATGTAATAGCTTAAGTGCGTTCATCAATACAGCTATCGGATCAATGACGGTAGCTGTATTCGTATTTGCAGTTCATAGGGCCGTATGTCCGAGTATAATGGAACAACAGCTTATTTTAAGGAGGACAATGTAATATGGAATTTAATCAGGTGATTGAAAGACGGAGAACCATCCGGGATTTCTCAGAGAAACCGGTTGACCGGGAAATTATAGCTTCGGCCTTGGGTGCCGGTTTGAAGGCTCCCAGTTATAATCATTTGAAGCAGTGGGATTTTGTTTTGGTAAGGAATAGTCAAAAGCGCCTTGCTTTAACACAAACAGAAGATATGATAGAAGAAATAACCGGGGAATTGGAAAAGGCTTTTGAGGGTTATGATGCTCTGGCCAGGGGGATGTACCTGGATGCAATACCTAAGCAGAAAAGAATGATGTTGGAGGCTCCGGAATTGTTGGTGGTTGTATATAAGCCCAAGACACAGGTCCTTGAAAGCAAAAGGATATATGATCTCAACTGCCTCGCTTCTGTGTGGTGCTGTATTGAGAATATCCTTCTGAGCCTGGCTGAAAATGATGTTTTCGGAGTAACCTTCATACCCAAGGATACGCCGGCCGTTAAGGCAGTATTGGGTATTCCCTCCGAGCTGGAGGTAGCTGCCATAATACCCTTCGGTTATAAGTCGGTCAATGAGAAAGAGCTTATGCAAAAAGAAGTGAAACTGGAGGAAAAAATACATATCGATATATGGTAAAATTATATGTGATACACAGAAGAGGAGGTCAGGAAGCATGATAAGTCCCGAAGCATTGATCCAATATTGCTGCAGCAAGGAAAAGGCATATATTGATTATCCCTTCGGCAAAATTCCCGTTTGCGTAAAGATAAACGGGAAAATATTCGCCGAGGTTTATCCGGAGGAAAGCGATTACAAAATCACATTGAAGTGTGAGCCCATGCTGGCTGATTTTTTTCGCAGCCAATACCCGGATATCGTGGTAAGGGGTTATCATTGCCCGCCTGTTCAGCAGCCCCATCGGAACACCATATGGGTTAACAGGATCGATGATTGGGTATTATATGGCATGATCGACCATTCCTATGAACAGGTCATAAAAAGCTTCACTAAAAAGGTGCAGCGGGCGATGTTCGGGGAATAATTATCTTATCTATAGGAGGGATACTTTTGGCAGGTTATCTGTACATTGCAGCTTTGGTGCTTTTGCTTTCTTATACAATAATAAACGATATCCTGATGTTCAAAAGGGGGCGCTATTATCCATATGTACTTAAACATGGAAGAGGGGAGCTGCCGGCTATAGTCAGGTTTGGGACAGCTCTTTTCATCTTTATCGGAAGCGCAGTGTTTGTAACAGATTCAAAATTATTATATGGAATGTTATATGTATTTTCTGCATATTCAGTCTGCATAATTATCAGTACAAGCGCATTGAATTATCTGTCCTATCTGAAAAGTAAGGACCGAAATATAATTATCCAGACTTTGTTATTGGATATAATAATAGTTTGTGGTTCAGTCGGAATCTGGAGATTTATTCTATAAGACGAACGGATAAAATATGTATTATTCCATATTTGATATGGTATAGTATATATTAATCAAGTTGTATATAGTTCGACAATATGGAAATTGTAGGTGAAGCTTTTGAATCTGTTGTTTCTGATACTAAGTACCGCAATTATGCTGGTAGGGCTTGCAGGAGTTTTTTTGCCGGTGCTTCCTGGAGTGCCTCTTGTGTTCGCAGGAGCTTTGCTTTATGCGTGGAGTACCGGCTTTCAGGTCATAACGGCAGGTAATCTGATATTTTTTGCAATCCTTACCGCAATATCTTCCGCAGTGGAGTATATCGGCGGTATAATAACAGCTAAAAAGTACGGGGCGTCCAAATACGGCCTCTTGGGCGGGGTACTGGGGGGAGTAGCAGGACTTATACTTCTCGGCATACCCGGCATGATAATAGGGCAGCTTCTGGGGGTCATTACAGGAGAGCTCTATTACGGCAAACAAATGAGGGCCTCCTTTACCTCGGGCTTTGCAATGTTTGTAGGCTATATTCTCGGAAGCACCATAAAGGTCTTTTTTGCAGGACTTATTGTAATAGTATTCTACATCAAGGTTATAGGTGCCCTTTAAAATACTATTTCCAGACTGATTGAGGAGGACAAGTGCATTGCACAATTTGGAAAAACTAAAGAAGTATATTGGTCAATACGGCAAAGTGGCAATAGCCTTTTCAGGAGGAGTCGACAGCAGCTTTCTGCTGAAGGCAGCCTGTGACGCTTTAGGCAAGGAGAAGGTTGTCGCAATTACACTCAAGGCGGCTGTAAACCCGGAGCATGAGGTGGAAGAGGCTGTAGAGCTGGCCGAGCTTACAGGAGCAAAGCATATTGTGATCCCTGTAGATGTTATGAGTATTCCCGGGTTTTCTGAGAATCCCCCGGATAGATGCTACATATGCAAGACGGCCATATTCGAGAGGATAATAAAGGAAGCACGGGAGTATGGTATAGATGTGATATTTGACGGAACCAATGCCGATGATGAAAATGACTACAGACCTGGGATGAGAGCCCTGAAGGAGCTTGGAGTCATAAGCCCCTTAAAGGCTTGCGGCATGGGGAAAAAGGAAATCCGGCAGCTTTCCATGGAAATGGGCATCAGTACCTGGGACAAACCCAGCATGGCATGCCTGGCTTCAAGGGTGCCGTATAATGAGCCTATAACTGAAGAAAAGCTCAGGCTGGTGGGGAAGGCGGAGGGCCTTCTGCAAGCCATGGGCTTCATACAGTTCAGGGTCAGATGCCATGGGAAGCTTGCAAGGGTCGAAATAGCCCCGGAAGAAATGGGAAAAGCACTGGATATTATGGTGATGAAGCGCATAAACGATGAGCTGAAGGAAGCCGGATTTTCCTATGTGGCACTGGACATGCAGGGCTACAGGACGGGAAGCCTGAATGAGACCTTGAAAGCTGCTGATTTGGAGGAATAACTATGGATGAGAAGTTTCTTACGGAGCTGCTGAATGATGTTAAAAACGGCGATGTGCCTGTTGAGCAGGCGATTGAGTCGCTGCGGAAGCTTCCTTATGAGGAAATGGATTTTGCAAAGATAGATAATCACAGGAAGCTCAGGAAGGGGCAGGGCGAGGTGATATACTGCGCAGGCAAGACCCCCGGGCAGACTTCACTGATATTTGAAAAAATGCTCCAGTACAACAAAAATGTGCTCGGTACACGGGCTGACGCAGATACTTACAGGGAAGTAAGCGTGAGGATACCCGAGGCAGTGTATCATGAAAAAGCGAGGGCAATAACCGTAATAAGAAGTGAGCTGGAGAAGTCCACCGGAAAGATATTGATCGCTACCGGAGGCACCTCGGATATTCCTGTGGCTGAAGAAGCGGCTGTAACTGCCGAGTTTTTCGGAAATACCGTAGATAGGCTGTACGATGTAGGCGTTGCAGGAATACACAGGCTTCTGATGAATACCGGTAAGCTCATGGAGGCAAATGTCATAATTGCCGTTGCCGGAATGGAAGGAGCCCTTGCCAGTGTAGTGGGAGGGATCTCCAATTGCCCCGTCATTGCTGTTCCTACCAGTGTCGGTTACGGTGCGAATTTTGGAGGGCTTTCTGCCCTTTTGACCATGCTGAACAGCTGCTCCAGCGGTATAGGAGTGGTCAATATTGACAACGGCTTCGGAGCAGGCTATCTTGCCAGCATGATAAACGGGATGAACGGAGGGAAAAAATGAGAACATTATATTTTGATTGCTTTTCCGGGATAAGCGGGGATATGACGGTGGGAGCACTGCTGGATGCCGGAGCAGATGAGAAGGCACTGCTGGAGGGCCTGAAGCAGCTTAAGGTGGAGGGCTACCAGGTAAAGATAGAGAAAAAGCTGAAAAATGGGATATCCGGTACGGATTTTTCCGTAATACTGGAAGGGCATGACGAACACCGGCACCATGAGAATGATCACATCCATGACCATGAGCATGGGGATGAACACGACCATGACCACGACCATGACCACGAT
>JAEXXN010000064.1 GCA_023405875.1 Bacillota bacterium
GGGGTTGACAAGGTAGTTGTATCTACGGATAGTGATGAGATAAGGAAGGTAGTTAATAACTATAATTGTGATAAGATAATTGTCATTGAAAGATCTGAAGCCGTTTCAACAGATACAGCTCCGACTGAAGATGTTATGCTTGAATTTGCTGAAAAATATGATTTTGATAATATTATTTTGGTGCAAGCCACATCCCCAATGTTAAAAAGCGGAGATATATCCAGAGGCTTGGATAAGTTCAGCCAAAAGGAAATAGACAGTGTATTGTCAGTTGTCCGGCAGAAAAGGTTCATATGGTCAGAATCGCAGCAAACAGCAAACGCAATTAATTATGATCCTCTAAAACGGCCAAGGCGTCAGGAATTTGGCGGTTTCCTGGTGGAAAACGGCGCTTTTTATATTACAAAAAAGCAAAGCTTGTTGAATACCGGTTGCAGAATTTCCGGCAATATCGCCCTAGTTGAGATGGCTGAAGAAACATATTTTGAAATAGACGAGCCTTCGGATTGGATGATTATAGAGGGTCTATTGAAGAAAGTAAGCGGTACTAAATTGGAAATAAGGGATAAAATTGAGAAAATCAGATGCCTTTTGACAGATAGTGACGGTGTGCTGACGGATGGCGGAATGTATTATTCCGAGAATGGGGATGAACTGAAAAAGTTCAATACAAAAGACGGAATGGGATTCGAGCTTTTAAGAAAACACGGCTTTATTACCGGTATCATTACCGGTGAGAGTGTTGAATTGGTCAAACGCAGAGCACAGAAAATGAAGCTGGATGTAATCTATCCAGGAGTCAAGGATAAAATGATGGCCATTGATGAGATTTGTGCGAAATTTAATATCAAGTATGAGGAAATTGCGTATATCGGCGACGATATTAATGATTTGGAGGTAGTGAAAAATGTCGGCTTTGGCTGCACGGTAAAGGATGGCATGCAATGTGTAAAGGAAGTCGCTGACTATATTACCCGGGTCAACGGGGGAAAGGGTGCTGTCAGAGAAGTAGTGGAGCTGATTTTAAGTGTAAGGGGCAATGGAGATGAAATATAAAAAATTTGCTATAAGGATCAGTCAGACAATATTGGATGCCTTGAGCCGGCTTGAGAACAACAATAAAGGCTTTCTCATCGTTACAGATGAGGGGGATAAAGTAATCGGAACCCTGACAGACGGAGATATCCGAAGGGCTCTTATAAAAGGGCACAGCCTGAAGGATGAAATTTTCAATGCTTATAATAGCAGCTTCGAAAAAGTATATATTCGTGACAGCTTCAGCAAAATTGTTGAATTGTTTAAACAGCCGCGGATAAAGTTCCTGCCTATTGTGGACGAAAGGGAGGAGCTCAGAAACATCATCACTAAAAGTAATATGCATGTATTGATGCTAAAGGATATAAATTTTGACATGGAATATGATTTTCTATCTCTTGGCGATAGTCTGCTTGAACATGAGATATATAACCGGCCTTGGGGGTATTACAAAACAACCTTTCTGAACGAGTATTCACAGTCAAAGATTATCAAGGTGGACCCTGAAGGTGAATTAAGCCTGCAGGAGCATAAAAGAAGAGAAGAGTATTGGGTTATCATAAATGGAACAGGGATTGTTACAATAGGAGAATCAAAGAAGAAGGTTGAATCCGGAAGCTTCATATATATTCCGAAGGGTTGTAAACACAGAATAACAAATACATCAGATGATGAGGCATTAATGATTGCAGAAGTCCAGCTTGGTGACTATTTTGGCGAAGACGATATTATACGGTATGATGATATTTACGGGAGACTTAAGTAATATCCCGGTTAAGCTGCCTGTCCACTTCACCGGTCAACGGAAGGATAGTATCCAGATCCCTGAGGCAGGCAGTGATAAAAGCTATAAAGCTTTCAAATAATGGAATAGAGAAATCGGCTGAAGCACCAGGAGTTATTTTGCTTTTTATAGTATTAACAAGTATTTTACATTTATAAACATTCATTGAATACAAAAAAACATGGAAGAATTTATTTTTTATTATAGAATTAAATATTTGATAGAAAGAGATACCCAGGTTTTCAAGCGACCCTGCATTCTCGGCACAATAGATCCGGCTTGATAAATCCTCTAATTCATGTATAATAGTATAAAATTTGTCCAGCTCAGCTTTAATGGAAGAAGATTGTTTCCTGGCCAGTTGCACATCATAATTTCCTTGCAGCTTCAATTCCCACTGAGAGTCAACAACCTCATGGCTCAAACGGTCTCTCAGTAATTCATCCAGAGGCACGTATATAGTGCCATTTATTGCTGCACCATTGCGGGTAGTATTTATAATGTTATCTATACTGCAGGCTCTGATATAATGCTCCATATCTTTTCTGAAGCAGTTTAGAGAGTCATTTGAGTACACATATCCGCCATCTACGCTTTGCACCTTGTACAAATGTTCAAAATGACCGCCATCCAATACACCTGCTCCAGCATTGTAATCGATACCGCTTGAATAATACCTTTGATCTTTGTAAGCTAGGTTCTGTCCCACCAGGATAATAGGCGAAAAACTCAGCTTATACAGTGTGAGCAAGGCTACAACCGCTACAGAACTTGCTGTGTCGATAACTTCTTCAGCATTAAAGGATTCTCCAAGGTAGTAAGGTGTAACAAGGTCCTTGGAAGTAACAAAATGGTACAGCCTTCCGGGATATGACTTTACTACTGCTGTACTTGCTGTTGTACCAAAAAATAAAGGCACCGATTTTATCCCCATATTTATCAGCTTTTTGTACACCTTCAGATTGCCTTCGGTAGGATCGATGCTGAAACAGGCATGGGGGTATATTCCTCTATCAATTAGTGTATTTATTGCAGATCCGGCAGAAAATATATAAGCCAGGCCATTTTCACTTATGTATCTCAGGTTTTCTATTTCATATTCAAGTGAAGGGCCTGCAGATACAAGTACTGCAGGTTTATTTCCGAACAAGTCCTGCTTTTGCCGTATGACATTTGGAGTGTTCATTATCAAGTTGAAATTATTCAAAACATTCACAGTATGGAGTTTTTCATTACGTTTTTTTGTATTGTCTACTATAGCAGTATTTTTGAAATACTGCCCGAACATTTTATAAAAATCATTGTATTCCTCCGGAAAAGCTGTTTCATAGCTTGCAAGAGGGATTACCAGTATATTGCAGTTTAAATTGTTGAGAGTCTCTTCCAGCTTTTTACCTGAAGCTTGATCAATTTCAGCGAAGTAGAAGCCGTCAAAACTGCTGTTTTCTAAAAAGCTGATATCACGGCTTTCCAGGCTCTTTTTGAAGATTTCAAATTTTGGCTCAAAAATGGAAAAATGGATTTTGGGAAATTTATTGATAAAATGTTCAACATGATAGCCCAGAGCAAAGCCGAAGAACACTATATAATCGTAACTGCTGATGTCCTCATAGCCGGTTATGATTTTCACAGCTTCTTTATATGGATCGTATTTACTGTGAAGATAAGCTTTTTTACCGGCAGATAATACATTAATGGTAGGAGCCCTGCCTGTATTTTTCTCTACTACAGCTTCACAGCAGCAACTGTTCTGGTTGCCGGCATTTATTATATCAAGAATCCAACTGTACTTTTCTTTTATCAGCCGTTCATTATTAGCAAGCATATTAACTGATTACTCCCTTAACATAAGTTTTCCGTCTGTTATTTTATTATATAATAATTTTATGTATTATAATATATATGATAATAATTATAATTCTGATAAAATCAATGGTATACAAGAAAAACTCTTACAGAATAAAAATCATGGAGTTGATTTAATTGATATTAGATGACAATTTAAATATATTGAAACAAAGGTTCCCTTTCTTATATGAACAGGTGAAAGCCTATCAGTGCAGCAATTCCGATATTAATACAGACATGATTGATGCTAAAAGCGGAGTACCGACACTATACTACAAAGTTTCTGAAAGCCAGATATTCATACACAGCAAATATAATCCGGTTGACGAGGCCGCAAAGCTTGTGGAAAAGTATTCCGATATAAACAGGTACAAGCATGTTTTCTTTTTCGGAATTGGTCTGGGCTATCATATAGAGATTTTTGGGGATAAATATCCTGATGTAGCTGTTTCTTTGTATGAGCCTGATAAGGAGATATTTAATAAATTTATCTCCATTAAATCCTTGAATGGGCTATTAAAAAGAAGAATAGTAAATATATACACTGGGGCTGAATCTGAGGAAATCCGTGAAGCAGTAAGTCATTTTGCAAATAAGATAAATGGAGAGGTGCTTTTTATAGCTCTTCCAAGTTATGAGAGGATATTTGCTGATGAATACAGAGCTTTTCTGGAAGCCTTTCATATGGCTTTAAAGGATAAAAGGGCATCATTGCAGGCACAGACACATTTCCAGAAGCTATGGACTACAAACAGTATAAGAAATTTCAAGGAAGTGCTCAATTCTTCAAATATCCTGCAGGAAAAAAGGTGTTGTTTTGAGGGTAAACCTGCTATATTGGCTGCCGCAGGTCCATCACTTGAAGAGGAACTGGAAAATCTGCGTTCGATAAAGGAAAAAGGGCAGGCATACATATTTTCTGTTGGCTCTGCCATAAATACGCTGTTGGCTAATGAAATACTTCCTGATGCCGTGTGTATCTATGATCCCGGTGCCAACACCAATGAGGTGATCAGGAAATTAAAGGAGCGGAAATTGAGAATACCTCTTATCTACGGGAGCAGCGTATATTCAGGAGCGGTGGAGGATTATCCGGGCTGCAGGCTTCATATGCTGACAAGCCAGGATACAATATCAGCATATTTTCTGAAAAATAGAGATGGGAGAGAATTAGCCAAAGTCATTGATGCTCCATCAGTGGCGATCGTAACACTACAGATGCTTGTGATGCTGGGCTGTGATCCCATTATCCTTGTTGGACAGAATTTTGCTTACAGGAATAACCGATTCTATGCTCAAGGTGTTGAGTATAAAAGCAGGCCGGGGGAATTATATGATGTGGACATTAATAATGCCGTGGAAACAGAAGATGTGCATGGAGGTACGGTGCAAACCAGCCAGCTGCTCAACCATATGCGGAATCAAATGGAAATGTATATTGAACTCAGTGAGTGCGGGAATATAATAAATACAACAAAAGGCGGGGCGAAAATCAAAGGCACTGAGTATAAGCCATTAAAACAGCTGATAGAAAAGGAGCTTTCAAGTGATAATGCTGATAATTTATGGTTTAGCGCATATGACAGTTATTATGATATTGATTTTTTGATAAAGCAAGGGAAGCTGCTGATAAAAGAAAGAGAAAAAGCAGAGGAGTTAATATCAGAGCTAATTGATACTATGAGCGTGCTGGGTTCGGAGGCTGAAACAAAAACGTTCCAGAAAGCCTTAAGTCGGTTTGAATGTGCATATAACACATTGGTTTGTAATGAATTCTTCAATCATATACTAAAACCCATGAACCGCGTACAATTTGAAATGATTGTTAAGAATATTGAAGATATAACTATATTAAAGGATATAAAAAGCAAAGCCAGATTTATTTCAGATGTTTTTGCTGATGTATTTGAATGCTGCAAAAAGGACATGAAATCAATAAAGTATGATTTTGAAGATATGATTGAAGAAGTTCTGGAAAATGATATAAAAGTTATGAGCTTTACAATAAAAACTTCTTGAAAATATTACCTCGCTACATGCGGGGTTTTGTTTTGGTATAATTATATATAAAGAAACAGTAGAATTTTGTCGATATTTTAATAAGTAGTATTTTTCATATCATTTGTTAATATATGTAAAGCAGGTGGGATTATGTTCGAGAACAAGAACATACTTGTAATAGGTGGGACAGGAACAATTGGACAGGCATTAGTAAAAAAGCTCATATCATATAATCCGGAGGTTATCAGGATACTAAGCCGTGATGAATATAAACAGTATAATATGCAGCAGCAGTTGGAGGGGCATAGGAATATTAGATTTCTTCTTGGTGATGTAAGGGAAACGGAGAGGGTGTACAAGGCCATGCACAATATAGATATTGTATTTGACCTTGCAGCCTTGAAGCATGTTCCATTATGTGAATACAATCCTTTTGAAGCAGTTAAGACAAATGTATTGGGAACTCAGAATGTGATTGAATCTGCAATAGATAATAAGGTTAAGAAAGTAATATATGCAAGTAGTGACAAGGCGGTATCACCAACTAATACCATGGGTGCGACAAAGCTATTGGCAGAAAGGCTTATATCCTCTGCCGATTATTGGAAGGGGGGAAATACGCCTGTTTTTGCTGCGGTCAGGTTTGGGAATGTAATTGGATCAAGAGGTTCGGTAGTACCTCTTTGGGAGGAACAGATACTGGGCAAGAAGGAAATCACTATTACCGATCCCGAAATGACAAGGTTTATGATTTCTATTGATGCTGCCGTTGATCTTACTTTAAGAGCATGTAAAATTGCGAAGGGTGGAGAAATATTTGTGTTGAAGATGCCAGTTGTAAGATTGGACGATTTGGCAGAAGCTGTAATTGAGAAGGTATGTAGTAAGTTTGGGATAGAGCCCAGTGAGGTTAGGAGGAATACTATCAGCCTCCGGCCCGGAGAAAAGATGTATGAAGAGCTTATGACGGAGGATGAAGCCCAGTATGTTGTGGAGTATGAGGATATGTTTGCATTACAACCTATTATCGGAGCTTGTGCGACAATCAATAATACTCCCAAAAGCTACAGGTCGGATCATGAATTGAAACTGGATGTTGATAAAATAAGAACGCTTTTTGAAATATAACGAGGCGATAGATATCCTCCACCTCTGTAGGTGGAGGATACCGCTTCATTTATTCACCAGACAATGAGCCTATCTCCCGCCTCGTTGAAACGCGCAAAGGCAAGAAATTTTTTCTACAACCGAAAAATTTTCTACTGATGTGTTATAAACCTTTATCGGGGGATTAATGATGAAAATAGCTGTTGTTGGTCAGGTTATGTGAGCTTGGTAATGGGTACATGTTTGGCAGATATAGGGAATATAGTTGTTTGTATTGATAATGGTGTGCAGAAGGTTAGTGAAATGCAGAAGGGAATCTGTCCGATTTTGAGCCTAGACTTCAAGCAATGATGATTAGGAATCAAGAATTAAACAGGCTTTATTTTACCCGAGATTATAAAGAGGGTATGAAAGATGTTGACCTGATTATTATTGCAGTAGGTACTCCCCAGAAATCTGATGGAGTAGCTGACCTATATAGAGGATTCGGCACTCAATATAGGGAAAAATATAAGCAAGGATGCCGTAATGGCTGCAGATTCAGTATTTATACTTACTGAGTTGGATGAGGCAATTAACTATGACCTGGATAAACTTCGGAAGCTTTTACATAGACCAATAATATTTGATGGACGTAATTGTCTTGATATTGAGCAAATTAGGAAATATGGCATAGAATATCATAGTATTGGAAGGCCTCCAGTCTTAGTATGGATTATTAAATTTTATTTTGGGCAAGGCTACCCTTCCCAATGAGTAGTTTTATACAAAGGGGCGAATAGTTGAATGTATAGAGATGTAAGCCAATTTAAAAATAAAATATTGCAGGAACATAAGCTGGTCAAAGACATAAATTTTAGTGAAGATATTGATCAGGACAAATCCGATAAATATCGAATAGATAAAAACAATAGATTTTTGGAGTTTCTGTTTGCTGAAAATACTCTAATTGAATATAGCGATTTTTCAGCTGTAATAGGCAATGTAGAGAGCTGCAATGATCAGATAATGATTAAACCTGTGCTTTTCAATACAACAAGCTATCCTGGCACAATGAAGCAAGCTCAAGTATTGATAGATAAATGTATAGATAGAAATATCAACAATTTATTGCAGATAGAATTTGAGAATAAATCATATGATGACAGATTGTATTTTAAGCTGAGTAATGTCAAACATTATAAAAGGCTGAAAGCTGTAGTTCGCGGTGATATTGAATATACAAGGCAACTCTTCAATAATTCGGGAAGCAGGAGCCTTTCATTTATATATGATAAAGGGGTTTTCTTAATAGTTTATCAGGAAGATACAACACTTAATACAGTTGAATATAAACAAATCGATTTTGAAAGAACGATTAGTCTTTTTATAGATTTGGAAAAAGAATACTTAACAGTTAATGGTAATAAGCTCCATTATTCCAACTCTCCGATCAGTGCGGATGATAAATGCTATTTAAGCATAGCCTTGTTAGCTGAAAACAACAAGGAAGATCAGAATAGACTGAAAATGGGAAAAATTGTATATGGATGCAGAGAAGGTTATGTTTATCTAAAGCCTATAAAGCTGATGGGAAAGATGTCAAAGGTATTTGTAGTACATAAAGGTATGTTGCATATGCAATACCAGGATAAAGATAATAATTGGATTGATGTTGACGATAACACAGGAGGTATTTCAGCAGAGGAGTTAA
Organism: Bacillota bacterium; assembly: GCA_023405875.1. Lineage (GTDB taxonomy): Bacteria > Bacillota > Clostridia > Lutisporales > Lutisporaceae > BRH-c25. The sequence continues at coordinate 8,469 of JAEXXN010000064.1, forward strand.
TTATCAGGATCGGGATGAATATTTATGATCGGATTTATGAAATAATCATCGTTGAAGATAACAATTGTTGAGATTATTCAAAGATTGGATACTGTTCAAAGAGAAGCAATAATAGAAAACTGATAAATAGTTATAAATTGAATAGTTCCATATATTATTCTTATAAGGTGGATAAGTATGAGTTTCGCTAAAGTAATGGAGTTTATAGCACATATTGAGGACAAGTGCCCAGTTGCGGACTGGACAGTTGATAATTTACATGTATGGCCGTTAATCCGTGTTTCTATGGCTTACAGCTTTATGATAAATATTTCTTCCAAGCCGGCTGATAATATCAAAATAACAAATATCTCCAGAGACACAATCAATTATGCTGGTCAAGGACATAGAAGAAAAGAAAACCTGATCGAGTGCCGGGCGGATGCAGTATTCCTTAGCCTGACAGACACTGCTCGTGTGAAGGTTGGAGATAGCCTGCATGACAGCTTATGCAATCATTTGATGCAGCTGCTTGAAAAAAAGAATATCAGTTCGCTGCATATGGGATTATCATCAAAATATGACCTTGAACAGGCATCAAATACGAAGATTGTAGATGTCAAAAGATATATAGATTCTACTATGGACTATATAAATCCTGTTAAGAGGCAGGTATCCAATTTATATGGACTAGATATCTTTAATAAAGAGCTTGCATGTTTTCTCGAGTCAAACAATGTAATAATTCCGCTGTATGATATCGATAGGGTAAAGCAGATGGTAATTGGTGTAAGAAATACTGCTAATTTTTTTAATTTGGTATTCAACAGGGTAAGACCTGCATTAGGCTTTGTTTCCTGCTATTATGGTCAGGTTGGCATGGCATTCAACCTTGCTTGCAGAGAAAACAATATCAAGTCTTTTGACCTTCAGCATGGGCACCAGACTGACTTTCATTTTGCATATGCCAATTGGAATAATGTCCCGAGCCAAGGATATGAGCTTTTATCGGATTACTTTTGGTGTTGGGGCAAAAAAGAAGCTGATATTATTAATAAATGGAGCAGTAGTATAAAAGCTGTTCATAAGCCTATTATTGGTGGAAATCCCTGGTATGAGGCAGTGAAAGGCTATATAGCAAAAGATTTTTACGATAAGGTTGATACGTTAAATTCACTTTGCAATGGCAAATTGAACGTTTTATATACACACCAGGCTTCATACGGCTTGGATGATTGGATAATCGATGCAGTGGAGAGCTCTCCACAATCATGGTTTTGGTGGATAAGGCTTCATCCAAGGATAGATGATTTTGAAAAATCAATGATTGTTGATAAACTCAATAAATGCAGGAACAGGAATTTTGATATAAATGTACCGACAGCAATTCCATTGCCTATTTTATTTAATAATATGGATGTACACGTAACTGGATTTTCATCATGTATTACAGAAGCAACGGTTTATGGATTATTTTCAGTAGTTACCCATTTCTATGGGATAGAACTTTATTCAAGAGACATTGAAGAGGGACAAGTTGTAGCAGCTTTAAACAAAGAAGACTTGATAAATGCAATTATGCTTCAATATAGTAGACGCAATGGAGCAGAAAGGATAAATGGAGATAACTCAAAATTTCTTTCTTCGGCTGTTGATAAAATAGTAAGTATGGTTCAGAAGTCAAAACACTATAAATCGAATACGGGTTTGGAGATATTAGATAAAGGGCATAGAGAAAATTTATCTATGCTTTATACCTATCTGAATATAGTTTATTCAGATAAAATGTATCATTCGATTATTGATAGCTATAAAGATAACGATACATTACCTGCTTTATACTTTGTAGCCAAAGCCTACAAATCGCTGAAAAATGAAAATATAGCATTGAAGTATTTTCAAAGAGTGATTCAGAAATTGAACCACTATCACAATAATATTGAAAATTATATTTCCGCTATGCAGCTATCGGATATTTGTATAGAAATATTAGGGATAGCTCTTCAAAAAAATAATAATGTAGATCAAAGAAATCTTTGTGGATCAATATTTGATTTGTGCCATAACAATAATGTATTTTGTGAGGTGTATATAAGTAAATTGTTTCAAGTAGGTTATTACAACCAAATAGTGGACTTCAAGGATTTTAATCAGCCAGAGACTGATTACTATGTGGGCAGAGCTTATAAAAGCCTGTTAATGTATGAGGAATCCCAAATCTATCTGAGTAGGTACATCTCTGCCTTTGAGAATAATGGCATTAACAAGAATCTGATAATTTCAGACAAAAACTTTGCAGTATCGGCGTATTTTCATATGGGAGAAATGTGCTATCTTCAGCTTATTAATGCAGATGCTTACGATTGGTTTATCAAATGTAAAATGTTATCTGAAACAATACACATAAAAGCGGAGGAATATCTGAATAAATTAGGCAGATATTCCTCCAGCAAAGCATGAATATATTGGACAGTATTTATGAAATTGTGAAGATGTAATTAACCATTTTATACAAGGAGGGTATAACATGGAAAGGATTATTTTGAAAGGCTAAAGGAGACAGGATTTCATGTAGAATTATACAATTACCGGAAGGAGCATGAAAGCAATCTTACTGATAAGTATGATCTGTTGAAAGATGAAAATATATTTATATGTAAAAAAAATGGCCTGAGAATCCTATTAACATATAAAGGAATTGATAGTATTGAATTTATTATATATCTCTCATTATTGCGGCCTGGAGGGTGGAGCAAATCTTTCATTGCTTTATTTGATGGAAGAAATGCAGAAAAAAGGCGTTAATGTATATTTACTTTTACCTCATAAGAATAGCAAAATCACGCTACCCTTCCGCCTGAGAGGAATAAGGGTAATAGCTGATGAATACGACTGGTGGATGAAAGACAAGAAGGATATCAGTATGCATGGGCGTTGCGTCAACATCTTTTCCAATTATTTAAGTGCATATAGAGTAGCAAAAATTGTTAAAAGGCTTGATATAAGTATAATACATACAAATTCAAGTGTAATCAATATTGGGGGCCTTGTAAGCAAAATTACCGGTATCCCCCATGTATGGCATATAAGAGAGTTTGGTAAAGAGGATTATAATTTGGAATTTCTGTTTTCGAAAAGGGCTTCCATGAATTTTATGTACAAGTATTCGACAAGATTGATTGCTATATCTAAGGTCATTTACAACAAGTATTGCGGCTGCCTTAATGATAAGCTTATGATAATACCAAATGGCATATCTAAGGATTACATTAATAAAAAACAAAGGCAGAGGAGTAAAGAAAAAATCTATTTATTATTAGCAGGTTCGGTATTTCCAGGAAAGGGGCAGCTTGAAGCAATTATGGCTATTGAGCACTTGGTAAGGACTGGCTTTAAGCATTTGCATCTTAATATTGCCGGTCCGGTACTTGATATCGAATACGAAAGAAAGCTAAAGGAAATTGTAAACAAAAATGGTCTACAGACAAATATAGACTTCTATGGCTTTCAAAAGGATCTGAAAGAATTGAGGCAGGATGCAGATATCGAGCTGGTATGCTCCCGAAGCGAAGCTTTTGGAAGAGTTACAATAGAAGCAATGTTGAGTACGAATCCTGTTATAGGAGCGAACTCAGGGGGAACAAAGGAATTGATTATTGACGGTTATAATGGGCTGTTATATAAAAGTGGTGATTAT
>JAEXXN010000094.1 GCA_023405875.1 Bacillota bacterium
AAATTCTATCCCGGCAAGGTCTTTAAACAGAGCCATCAGATACCCGGCGGCTTTATAACGGTATTGAGAAACTATCGCCCTGTTATCCGATAAGCGGCTAAATGCCGTTCCAGGTGCCGCTATCCACCTGGAGGCATAAGCGGTATAAAGAGGTGATACTGCTTATCTGGGCTCTATTCATTCTGTTCAGATACTTCTCAATATCCTTTTTCATACTTGAAAGCCTGTCTTTATCGTCAAGATCAAATTCCTTCAGCTCTTCTCTTATCAGATTTACGAAATGCTTCTGCCCCTTGGCTTGAAAAGTAAATTTCAATGCATATATGGTCAGGATCTGCTTTATATGCCCGGGGGTAAACATGCGGTAGTTATTCTCCCTGCCACGCTGGGAGGAAATGAGGCCTATCTTGTCCCAATACCGTATGGTAGTAGCCGGGACGCCTGTTTCCCGGCTTACGGCATTTATGGTCATCAATACCGGAGCTGTATCTTCAGCCGGGTATTTTTCTTCCTGCCTCTCAAGCAGGCCAAGGTTCAGTATTATTTTTTCAGAAATTAACTTTTCCTGATGCAGATCTGCCTGGGCTTTGTTTACCCTCCACAATGCGGCATCTGTTTCTTTTGCAAGCACTTTCTTCATAATTCCTGAAATTTGACTCAGCTCAAAGGCTCCCAGCATTTCTCTGATGCAAATAAAATATGCAAAATGCTCCTGGGTATAAATCCTGTATCCTGATGCAGAGCGCGGAACAGCAGGAATGAGACCAAGCTCTTCATATTTTCTCAGCGTGGTAGTGCTGATACCCAATTTTCGGGCGATATCGATCGGTCGCATTGCCATCTTGTCGCCTCCCATCATTTTATAAACATTATATCAATAGTATAAACTTTTGTTCAATAAATCTTTGATAATGGCGACAATAATAACATAAAGCTTCCTAATTGCATCAATGTTATATAATTTAATTAAGCTCTGAATGAAATATATTTGCGGAGAAATTGAATTTATGAATAAATATAATTTTCAGTTTAGAAATGAGGTAGTGAAGTGGACAGCATTATCATAAAAGGTGCCGGGGAAGGAAACCTGAAGGATATCTCACTGGAGATACCCAGAAACAGGCTTGTTGTTTTTACCGGGTTGTCGGGCTCCGGGAAATCCACATTAGCAGTGGATACTCTTTTTCATGAATGCCAGAGGCAGTATTTGGAGGCCATGGGGCTTCAAGGGATCAATAAGCCTAAAATTGAATCCATCAGCAATGTATCACCGGCTATTTTGATTACTCAGAAGGAATACAGTAAAAACCCGCGTTCATCTGTCGGTACCGTTACCGATATTTACACTGATCTCAGGATGCTTTACGAAAAATTGAGCAAAAGGATATGCCCCAACTGCAGCAGAGAAATAATAGCCTCGGAATGTAAAGAAGAGATAGAGAAGCATAAAGATGACTTTAAGGTTTATATGTATTGCAAGTATTGCGGGCATAGGATGGAAAAGCTTACACGTACGCACTTTTCTTTCAATACCAGGGAAGGCGCCTGCGAAGCCTGTCAAGGGCTGGGGAAGGCCCTCAGGATAAATGAAGCCAAGGTGGTTCACGGGCATTTGTCTCCGGAAGCCGGAGCAATTGATTTTTGGGAGCATAGGTACAAGGATTATCAGATAGCTGCATTATATAAGGCTTTTAAGCATTACGGCGTTCCTGTAGAACCGGATACTCCGGTCAGCAGCTTTAATGAAGGACAAAAGGCAATACTTTTCTACGGTGTTGACAGCGACCAGGTCAAGGAGCTATTTTCGGATATTGCTCCTCCAAGAACGGTGGCTGAAGGAAGCTTTGAGGGTGTATTTCCTGTCCTTTGGAGGAGGCTGTCGGAAAAGGAGGGAAGTTCAAAGCAGTTGGAGGCCTATTTTGATTCTGATATTTGCCGTGCTTGCGGGGGAGAACGGCTGAATGAGTTAAGCCGGAGTGCAGTTGTAATGGACACACGGCTTCCTGAGCTGGTTTCATTATCTCTGGAGGAGCTGTACCAATGGGTATTAACGCTTGAAGGCTCTGTAGACGGTGCAAATAAGCTTTTGGCCGAAGCATATTTATCAGACCTCAAGACAAAGCTGCGGAGGCTTGTCAACGTCGGACTGGGGTATCTTTCCCTGGACAGGCAAACCATAACCTTATCCGGCGGCGAAGCGCAGAGGATAAAACTGGCGGCAACCTTGGATTCCGACCTTACAGGGATAATATATATTATGGACGAGCCGACCGTAGGGCTTCACCCTAAGGATACCGTGGGAATGATAAATATACTGAAGGCTCTGAGGGACAGGGGCAATACGGTTATAGTGATCGAACATGACCTGGATGTTATGCGTGAGGCTGACTATATTGTAGATATAGGCCCCGGTTCCGGCAAATATGGGGGAGAGGTCATTGGGAGAGGGACTCTGGAAGAGCTTATGAGCCAGGCTGCCTCTGTAACAGGCTGCTACCTGAGGAGGAAAGTACAAAGCCCCATAGCTTTCCGAAAAGGAACAGGGGATTTTATAGAAGTAAAAAATGCCGGGCTGTATAACCTGAAAAATATTGATGTCAGCTTCCCTGCCGGCTGTCTGATCAGTGTTACCGGAGTCTCGGGCTCCGGAAAATCGACCCTGGTATTTGAGGTGCTGGCAAAGGCAAATATAAAAAATCATACGGATTTTAACAAGGTGTCGGGAGTCGAAGCTTTTGACGGTATAATAACGGTCGAGCAATCGGCCCTTACAAGAATGAAACGCTCAAATGTGGCGACCTATTCCGGTGTCTATACTGAAATAAGAGGAATTTTCGGGGGGCTTAAGGCTGCTAAGGATAAGGGTTTGAGCTCCAGGCACTTTTCCTTCAATACAAAGGGAGGCCGCTGCGAGAATTGTGAAGGGCTGGGATATGTCGCAAGCAATATGCTGTTTTTTGAGGATATAGAAGTGCCTTGCCCCATATGCGGCGGAAACCAGTTTAATGATGAGGTGCTGTCTGTAAGATACAGGGGATATTCTATTAAGGATGTTCTGAGAATGTCGGTAGAGGATGCAGCGGAGGTGTTCAAGGAGCATCACGGTATTCTTAAGATACTGAAGCTGCTTGTGGATGTAGGCCTGGGCTATCTGGAGCTTGGTCAGACGCTGACCACCTTATCCGGGGGAGAGGGCCAGCGGCTGAAGCTGGGGAAGGAATTGTCAAGCAGCGAGGGCAAGAAGAACCTCTATCTGATCGACGAACCCACAACGGGACTGCATCCGATCGACGTAGAGAGCTTTCTTGTGCTTCTCAACAGGCTGGTGGATTCGGGAAGCACGGTGATCGTAGTAGAACACAATCAACAGGTCATAAAGGCCTCCGACTGGGTAATAGACCTTGGGCCGGAAGGCGGAAGCAATGGAGGCAAAGTGATTGCGGCAGGTACGCCTGATGAGCTGAGAGCCAACCTTGATTCCGTAACGGGTAAATTTTTATAAGCGCCGGGACAAGGGAACAGGTACAATGTTGTCAGGTTAAGCAAGTCAACATAGTTACAGCAGTTACAGCGCTCTTCGTAGGGTTTTTGAATGCTTGTTGGTGCAAATTCCTTTATCGCGTTCAAAGACCCTATCCTTAATCACAGGAACTATATTTCTCTTTATTTCTTGGAGAAATTTATCATAAGGTAGTCCTCTTTTATTCTCATTTTCTTCTAAAAGCATCATCATATTGAGGATCATGCAGACTAAAATCACAAAGCCAACTTTTCTGTTTCAAGTAAAATCCCTTGCATTTAATCGTGATCTGTCTAACACTTGTCCTCCCAATATAATATATCATATTATGTTAACTTGGTAACGCTGGAACTGTCCCCTTGTCTCATTTATTGGAGCGCAATTACATAACCAGAACAAAACTACTTAATAATCATATAGTGCTAGAAAACTCTCTTAGGTTTATTGGTCTTTCTCCAGAGGTTTCTCTGGCACTTAAATCTTCTGCAAATTAATAGGAGTGAAGTATCCAACTCCTCACTCCTAAGCTTACAATAAAATTTGAAACACTATCAGATTATATTTGAGACAATTTCAATAACGTGATAACATTTATTCTTGGTACTCAAAACCCATAAACTTATTACCTAAAAGTTCCAATACCTATAAGTAAAAAACATAGATTGTTATTTAGCTCTTACTCTTTAAATCCATAAATATATCATCGACTTCTTTATTAAGTTCACTTTTATATATTTTAAATGCTTCGAATTCGGTTAACTGCTTGTTATGTCTCATAATATCATCAACTCTAATACGTCTATATGCTAATTCGGCATAACCTAGCATAGTGATTTCTTTTGAATAATCTGAGTCAACAAACTCATCAAAAGTCCTAAATCCACTTGTTACACATATGTATTGTTTATTCTCGTCAGGTGTTTTTTCTTTCAGTATTCTAACTGATGCATCAACAAAATCTTGATTAATATCTATATTGAATTTCTTCTTTTTTTCTATCAAATTAATTTTTCTGGCTTGTATTTCCAAAATACGATCTTCGGCAGCTTCCTTACCTATAGATAGCTTAAGAGAATCATAAACGCCTTTTTTAACTGGTATTCCTTTTACTTCTATAATAGTATCATAATCATTATTTTCTATGAGCAATTTTAAAATTTCTTCATTTGTAAGGCTAGTGGTATTAGGTGAACTATAGCAACCAGTAACTATCATTGAGAATATTGATATTATTAATAAGAATAAACCTGCTTTTTTCATGCTTTGAGCTCCTTTCAAGAATTAAGGAGAGCGAAATCGCTCCCCTTTTTAATTCTTATGGTGCATAGTGAAGAGTTCCCCACTTATCATTATATTGCACAACTTTAGTATGATTTGTTTTAGAGCGTGAAACCCAAGTTTTTAGTGTGGCTAAGTGAGAGTCGTACTTAGTGGTCGCGTTCTTTACGGCGGTTGAACTATCAACCACTATATAAATCGCTTCGCCTGCACTTATTACTGATTGAAGTGCATCTGCCATATATGCTACGTTATTGTAGGCTAGGTAGCTATACCCTAATGCAATAATGGATTGCTGCAGAAGGTTTAGATAATCATCTGAAAGCTGATCCTCCAAATCAAGCAGGACATCTGCATCCTCTTGGCATAGCCCTTGATAATACTCTGCTTCTTCTGCTGCCTCTAAGTAATCCTCCCATAAGTCAATAGTTGTTTGGTCCGTTGTCCAATAATGTTCATCAAGCCAATAAGTACTGGCCGCAAAACATATTGAACCGGTCACTAAAAGTAAGATCATTGATAGGACAAGTATTTTTTTTATTTTCATATTGTCACCTCCATTTATAAGGTAACAAAATTAACATAAATAGAATATTATTACAATTAATACAATTAATATAAAAAATGTTACTTTACGTATTATGATTAGCAATATATAATAGCATTAAATATAGGAGGTGATACAAATTCATTTTTTAACTATCATAGACTCAGTGATTACTCAACATTTTAACATTCATAATACTAATAACACGTCAATATTAATATTTGATAAAGGGGGGGAGATCGTCTATAACTATGGCAAGGATAGATCGCTTCTGGTTTCAAAGGTTTTAGCCGCGCCGCGATACTACTCCAAATTAATATTTGAAGAAATTGATAAGGAAAAAGCAATAATATCACCTGTAATAAATCATGCTCGTAGTATAGATGGATATGTTATAATTTGTATAAATACCCTAACCAATGATATTTTTCAATGGCATCTGATTATTGAGCTTTTGACAATATTGATGTCTGTTTCATGGAGCTATCCCAATATATTTAACTTGAATGATATAGATGAATTTATTAAGGCTGAATTTACAAAAAGAGAAAAACAAATAATCGATTTGGTGAGATGCGGATTTAAAGATAAATATATTGCGGACAAGCTATTTGTATCTCTACCGACTATCAGAAAGCATCTAAGAATTATATACGATAAAAGTGGAGTGAGCAGCAAATCAGAGTTTATAGCTATTTATTATCAAAAGCAATTGCCCAAAATAATATAGATAAGGTGGTCAGATATGTTTAAAAGTATAATTAATAGTAAATGGTTTACAATTACTTTAATGGTATTAGGTCCACTGGTTTTTATGATAGGACGTACAACAGGTAATTGGCTTCCTCAACTGGTGCTTATACCGATAATTTATATTGTTGTTTTAGCTACTAGAAATAACTATATATGGTACTTTTGTTTTGAGTTTGCTATTCTGGTATTAGCTGTTTCATCAATATTACTTATACATAGACATCTAGATATATCTCTTTGGTGTCTTTTTGGTGGAGTAGCACTTATGGTCTTGTATGCTATCACAGTAAAAATTATGGATACCAGAGGTTACCCGGTAAAAAGACAGAAGACAGAAGAATGAAAAAGAGGATAAATGAGATTAGAACTATTAAGTAAGTACCAGAAAAAAGTATATATTGGAATTACTCATACATCGTCTATATTTCCAGGAGATGTTCTGTAGTTGCATTAATATGAGGAGTGAGAAAATGAGCAGGGTATTGATTGTTGTCGACATGCAAAATGATTTTATAGATGGAGCATTAGGGACAAAGGAAGCTGAAGCAATTGTCCGGCGGGTAATAGATAAAATAGAAAAGCATGAGGGTATTGTTGTTTACACAAAAGATACTCACCGGGAAAATTACCTGACAACCCAGGAAGGCCGTAATTTGCCGGTAGTCCATTGCATCGAAGGGACCCATGGGTGGGAGCTTCAAAAGGATATCAAGAAGCTTGCGGAGGATAATCACAGTAGGGTATATAAAAAGAACACCTTTGGTTCCGGCGAGCTGGTGGAATATTTGACGGAGCTGTCTGTAAAAGAAGGTATCGAAGAGATAGAGCTGGTAGGCTTGTGTACTGACATTTGTGTTATATCCAATGCCCTTACCGTCAAAACCTTTCTGCCCGAGGTCACAATCAGGGTCGATGCCTCCTGCTGCGCGGGAGTCACCCCAGAGAGCCATAAAAACGCTCTGGATGCTATGAAAATGTGTCAAATAGTTATTGAAGGCTGATACAAGGGACCGTTCTTCTGCTTTATATAGGACCCTAGGGCGCCGGGCACCATATCTGATAGAGGGGTGTTGCAATTTATGCCGCATAAAAAAGAATACAAGATAAAAATAATCAAGGACGGACCTTATATTATTTCAGGGAATGTAACCTTGTCGGAAAAAATCATCACTCCAAAGGGAAGAGGGTATGAATACAAGGAGGGGGGCGAGCTGCCCCAGGCCGAGGTATATGCATTATGCCGCTGCGGCAGGTCAAAGATTGCCCCTTTTTGCGACAGCTCCCATGAAAAAACCGGATTTGACGGTACTGAAACCGCATCAAGGGATAAATATGAAGACCGGGCTGAACTGCTTGAAGGCCCTTCTGTTGACCTGATGGATGACAGCCGGTGCGCCTATGCCCGCTTCTGCCACAGGGAAAAAGGGAACGTATGGGAGCTGACCGAGCTTTCGGATAAAGGAAACAACAAAGAAGAAGCGGTACAAGCCGCCAGTGATTGCCCCACGGGAAGATTATCAGCCGTGGATAAAGAGGGCAACATTATTGAGCCTTCCTATGAGCCGGCTGTCGATATCCTTCAGGACCCCGAAAAAGGCGTAAGCGGGGGAATTTTCGTCAAAGGGTATATTCCTGTAGAAGCTTCGGATGGCCAGATATATGAGACAAGGAACAGAGTCACTCTTTGCCGCTGCGGAGAATCCAGGAACAAGCCTTTTTGCGATGCAGCACATGTCAGAACCGGATTCACCGACGAGCTGTGAGCTGGAGACGGTCATGACCGGTTAAGGAATATTTGAGCCTTAAATAAAAATAATAGAGACAGTACTTTTTATATTAAATAAAAGAGCTGTCTCTATTATTTTTGTAATATATGACACTTTGTATGTGTATTTATGCAACCTTAAAAATATTAAAATAAAGCACTTGCATTGAAGCGGCGTTATTTAGTATAATTTCATTTATATATTTGAAATTCATAATAATGCATAAATATTCAAAGCAAAGGACGTGAAAAGATTTGGAAAGAAAAATCAGAAAGGTGCTGGTCGCAAACAGGGGAGAGATTGCGATCAGAATATTCAGGGCCTGCAAGGAGCTGGGCATAAGAACAGTGGCAATGTATTCAAAAGAGGATAAGTATTCTCTTTTCAGGATCAAATCCGATGAGTCCTACCTTATTGGAGAAAAGAGAGGACCCATAGATGCATATCTCAATATTGAGGATATAATCAACCTTGCCCTCAAGAAGGGGGTGGATGCAATACATCCGGGGTATGGCTTCCTTTCGGAAAATCCGGACTTTGCGAGGACCTGTGAGGAAAACGGCATCATATTCATCGGGCCTAAAAGCAATATGATCGATAATCTCGGGGATAAGATAAAGTCTAAAATGATAGCAAAATCCGTTGGGGTACCGACGGTTCCCGGCCTGGATGAGCCGATAACCGATGAAGCAGAGGCAGCAGGCTTTGCCTCAGAAATAGGCTTTCCCGTTATAATAAAGGCGGCTGCCGGAGGCGGCGGCAGAGGTATGAGGATAGTACATGAGGAGAAGGATTTCATTAATGCATACAGAAGTGCAAGGAGTGAAGCAAGGAAAGCCTTCGGGAATGACGCCGTATTCATAGAGAAGTATCTGAGCAGGCCGAAGCATATTGAGGTGCAGCTGCTGGGGGATCTGCACGGGAATATAGTACACCTTTTTGAAAGGGACTGCTCCATTCAGAGAAGGCATCAGAAGATAATAGAGTTTGCCCCTGCCCTGTCCATTACAGAAGCCCAGAGACAGGCGATCTGCGGGGATGCGTTGAAGATAGCGGGAAAACTGAGGTATCAAAGCGCAGGTACTGTAGAGTTCCTGGTAGACAGCACGGGACAGCATTATTTTATAGAAATGAACCCCAGGATACAGGTAGAGCATACCATTACCGAAATGATCACCGGTATAGATATTGTGCAGAGCCAGCTCCTGATTGCACAGGGCTACCCCCTGAATTCCCCGGAGATCGGCATAAGCTCCCAGGGGGCAATTGAGAAGAAGGGCTATGCAATACAGTGCAGGATAACCACAGAGGACCCCTCCAACAATTTTGCTCCGGATACCGGAAGGATCACCGAATACAGGACCGGCTCCGGCTTCGGCATAAGGCTGGATGGAGGCAACGGCTATACAGGCTCGACCATTACTCCTTATTATGACTCCCTGCTGGTTAAGGTGGTTTCCTGGTCCAGGACCTTCGACGATGCTGTGAGGAAAGCATCCCGCTCTATAAAGGAGCTTTCCGTCAAGGGAGTAAAGACCAATGAGGATTTTATCATAAATGTCCTTAACCATCCAACCTTTATCGGCGGGGAATGCACAACGGGCTTCATTGATGAGACTCCGGAGCTTTTTGCCATAAGGCCCAAGAAGGATAAGGAGACCAAAATAATCAAATTCATAGGCGAAAAGCTGGTAAATGAAATCAAGGATACCAAGAAGGACTTTGATATACCGCAGGTTCCACAGGTCATAGTGCCTGAAAACCTGAGGGGAACGAAACAACTGCTGGATGAGAAGGGGGTCAAGGGCCTTGTTGACTGGATAAAATCCCAGAATAAGCTGCTCATGACAGACACCACCTTCAGGGACGCACATCAGTCCCTGGTTGCCACAAGACTGAGGACCAGGGATATACTGAAGATATCCGAGGCGACAGCCGTGCTGGCAAAGGATCTCTTCTCCCTGGAGCTGTGGGGAGGGGCGACCTTCGATGTGAGCTACAGGTTCCTGAAGGAATCACCCTGGAGAAGATTGCAGATGCTGAGGAGCAAAATACCCAATGTACTGTTCCAGATGCTTGTAAGGGGCTCCAATGCAGTAGGGTATACCAACTATCCGGACAACGTCATAAGGGAATTCATAAGAGAATCGGCCATACAGGGCATAGACATATTCAGGATCTTTGACTCCCTGAATTGGCTGAAGGGGATGGAGGTTGCAGTAGATGAGGCTCTTAAATCTGGAAAGGTAGCCGAGGTTGCCATCTGTTATACCGGAGACATACTGGATGATAAGAGGGAAAAGTATAATCTGAAGTATTATGTGGATACTGCAATGGAAATAGAGAGGATGGGGGCGCACATACTTGCAATAAAGGATATGGCCGGGCTGCTGAAGCCATATGCGGCAAAAAAGCTGGTTGAGACCCTTAAGCAGTATGTCTCGATTCCCATACATCTTCACACCCACGATACCAGCGGCAACGGCGTTGCAACGGTAATAATGGCGGCAAATGCAGGAGTGGATATTGCAGATGCCTCCTTCAACTCAATGGCCGGACTTACAAGCCAGCCGGCCTTGAACTCAATAGTTGCAGCCCTTGAAAACACAGACAGGGCCACAGGAATAGAGCTGGATGATATTCAGAAGCTGAGCGATTACTGGCATGATGCAAGGAAAATATATGAGCCCTTTGAGTCGGGGCTTAAGTCGGGTACTGCAGAGATATACAGGTATGAGATACCCGGAGGACAGTATTCCAACCTGAGGTCACAGGTTGAGAGCTTCGGTATGGAGCATTTGTTCAATGAGGTCAAGCACATGTACAGGGATGTAAATGAAATGCTCGGAGATATAGTGAAGGTAACCCCCTCCTCCAAGGTTGTGGGGGACCTGGCGATATTTATGGTGAAAAACGGCCTGACCAAGGACAATATACTGGAGAAGGGAAGGAATCTCAACTATCCGGACTCGGCGGTATCCTATTTCAAGGGGATGATGGGGCAGCCGGTGGGAGGCTTCCCAGTGGAGCTTCAGAAGCTGGTACTCAAAGGAGAAGAGCCCATTACCGTAAGGCCGGGAGAGATTCTTGAACCGGTGGATTTTGAGGAGGTTTCAAAGAAGCTGTCTGAGGATTTCCACGACGAGCCCAATATAAGAAATATACTGAGCTATACCTTATATCCCAAGGTATACAAGGATTATCTGAAATTCATAAATGAATACGGGGATCTCAGCAACCTGGAGAGCCATGTATTCTTCTACGGCCTGAGAGAGGGTGAAACCTGTGAGATAGAGCTTGAGGAAGGCAAGATCATGATAGTCAAGCTGATAGAAACTCAGAAGGTGGATCAGGAGGGCAATGTGGCGGTGGTATTTGAGATCAACGGAAACAGAAGGGAAATCAAAATATTCGACAAGGCCTACGGGGAAAGAAACAGAATAGACCAGGTGCTGATGGCAAATCCAAATGATATAAACG
>JAEXXN010000350.1 GCA_023405875.1 Bacillota bacterium
GTTCTACCCTCACCCGGGGCGAAAGGGAACAGAGAAACCCTGCGGCCTGCTCCAGGTTTTCCGCAGCGGCAGTATACTCCGGTATCAATGGAAGCCTTACCAGAATATCCAATTTGCCCTGCTCAAAATAATGCTTGAAAAGATATAAGAGGTTTTCCTTTATTATTCTGTTGTCCTGCCCTGTGTAAAGCCTGTGAAGCTCCGGGTCATACAGCTTGAAATCGGCAATCAGCAGATCAATATAGGGCAGAGACTGTTCAAGAGTGCTTCTGTCCACATAGAGGCACGTTTCTACGGCAGTATTCAAGCCGTGGCCTTTGCATTCCTTCAGCAACTCCAGCGTGAATTCCTTTTGGCTGAAGGGGTCTCCCCCGGAAAGTGTGACCCCCCCTGAGTCTCCGTAAAATTCCCTGTCCTTCAGAAGCTCTTCGACCACTTCTCCAACCGTCATTTCCCGGGAATCAAAAACCAGCGCCTGTGCCGGACATGCTTCAACACACAAGCCGCACAAGTCACAGAGCTCCCTGTCAATGCAGATATGCAGGCCGGACTTATGGCTTATGGCCTTCCTGGGACACACCTTTATGCAGCTGCCGCAGCCGATGCATTTATTGCTGAAGCAGCACAGCCTGCGTACAGGCTCCAGTCCTTCGGGATTCTGGCACCATTTGCAGCGCAGGGGACAGCCCTTTGTAAATACCGTTGTCCGTATGCCCGGCCCGTCATGGGTCGAAAATCTTCTGATATCAAATACCAGTCCCTTAACCTCCATCAGATATCACCATAGCTTGTTCTGGCTATTATTTCATTCTGCAGGTCATCCGCCAGCTCGGTAAAATAAGCTGTATATCCGGCGACCCTTACTGTCAGCCCCCTGTATTTTTCAGGATTCTCTCTGGCAGCAAGCAGATCTTCCTTTCTGAGTACGTTGAACTGGATATGGGATATATTCAGCTTTACAAAAGCCCTGAGGAACTGAGCAAATTTATCAATCCCTGCTTCGGTGTTGAAAAACTCGGGCAGGAATTTCATATTCAGCAGCGTACCGTTACTGCCCAGCATGGAATCTATCCTTGAGACAGACTTCAGTACTGCGGTGGGCCCCTTGATATCCCTGCCATAAACAGGGGACATACCGCCATCCGCCAGGGGTTCCTTGGCCATTCTTCCGTCGGGAGTTGCTCCAACATTCTGCCCCATGGGAACATGGGCAGAAACGGTATACAAGCCGGTATGGTACGGCCCCCCCCTGACATTCCGGTAATCCTTCAGCTTTGTGTTAAAATACCTTATCCATTTGTGGGCAAGCTCATCTACCCATTCCATATCATTGCCGTACTTGGGTGCATGGTTCAGAAGCGTAAGCCTGAGGGCTTCATCCTCTTTATAATTTGAGCGGAGAGCCGACAGCAGCCTTTCCCTGTCTATCCTTTTTTCATCATACACCAGCTTTTTTATTGCAGCTAGGCTATCCGCTATGTTCGCTCCCTGTATCACCTGAATACCCGAAAGGTTGTAGTGCGCGCCCCCTGAAGTTACATCAACACCTTTTTCAAGGCAGTCGTCAATCACAGCCGAAAGGAAGGGTGAAGGCAGCACCTCCATATGGATTTTTTCCACAGCCTCGCAGCACCGGATCATTTTATCTATAAAATGATCCATCTGCTTGGCAAAGGCTTCTTCAAGGCCTTCATAAGACTCATAGCTGGTTATATCTCCGAGGGGTAAGCCCAGCTGCTCTCCCGTCAGCAGACAGACACCGTTATTAACGGTAAGCTCCAGCACCTTCAGCAGGTTGAACATGGCAGCATCGCTCCAGCCCAGATTGTTTCCGTGGGTGGTCAGTTCAACGCAGCCTACGATCGCATAGTTTATTGCATCCTCTTCACTGATCCCCTGGTTACGGAGAGCCGGTATGACAGCCTCATCATTGAAGCACTGGGGCATTCCGCTTCCCTTTGAAATAACCCTCACACATTGCTTCAGAAATTCCTCCGGTGAGTTTTTGTAAAGCCTGGCCGATAGGTTGGGCTGAGGCAGTCCGATGTGCTCCTGGGCCTTCAGGAACAGATATGAAAGCTCGTTGGAGGCATCGCTTCCGTCCCCGCGCTGTCCCCCTATGGCTACATTAAAACCAATGGGAAAGCCTGCAAAGTACCTGGCACTGTGGGAATTCCTCAGGTATACGATCTGGTTGAATTTCAGCCACAGGCATTCAATGATCTCCAGCGCCTTCGGCGGATCAATGCTTCCCTTTTCCATATCCGAACGGAAATAAGGGTAAAGATACTGATCCATCCTGCCCGGAGAAAAAGAGGAGGCATTGGATTCCATATGAAGTATCACATAAAGGAACCAAACTGATTGTACCGCCTCATGGAAGGTCTCAGGAGGCCGGCAGGACAGCTTCCGGCATATTCTTGACACCTCAAGCAGCTCCGACTTTGTTTTCTCTCCGGCTGCCAGCATTGCCTTCTGGGCTGCCAGCTCGGAATATCTTTTCATAAAGCTGCATGCGCCCTCCAGGACAATGACCGTACTGCTGTAAAAATCCTTTGAGTCCCTACAGGCAGAGCCAAGCTTTTTTGAAGCAGCCTCCATCAGTCCGGCAGGTCCGTACTGAAGCCATTTTTCAGTATTCGGACATATGTGCCCCTGGGCATGGTCCTTCTGGTTTATCTTGGCAACCTTAACAATTCTGTCGACTTCTTCTCCTATTGTCTTTTTAACTATATCTTCAAGGGAATTGCCTTTCCAGAAGGGCATTATCTTTTCCCTGAATTCCCTGGTGTCCTCTTCCCTGACATCGAATCTGTCCTGGGGCCTTGACGGCAGTGTCTCAATTTCCTTATCGAGCCACGATATGCCGGACTCGGGAAAAACTACTCCACCCCTTACTCCTCTTGTTCTGTTGCCTACGATAAGCTCTTCATCCTCAATTGTGATCTCAAGGCTTTCCAGTGCTTTTTTTAAGGCCAGCGCCCTTTTTATTATTACAGGCTTCCCTTCATTTTCAGCATATGCTTCGGTAATAAGCTTCGCCTGTTCCAGAGACATGTATCTGGGTTCCGAAAGCATTTTCTCCTTTAAGGCGCTGATCCTTCCGGCGATCGTTATATTGTTGATAATATCCGTGTATTCCAAGACCTTCACCCCTCCCCTTACATTCCTTCCTTTCAAAGCGCATCAGCAATTATATGCTCCTTAATTTCATTATATCTGCTTCAAGTCAACTGTCACCTCATATAAAAATCCGGATAGTGCCGAAAACCGAACCCTATTTTGTATAGTCCGGCGAATTGATCTTTTTGTATTCCAGCGGAGTAAAGCCGGTAATCCTCTTGAATACCTTGAAGAAATGCTTGGGGTCCTCCATTCCTACATACGCTGCTGTTTCTTGAATAGAGTGCCTGTTTAGCACCAGCATTTTTTTCGCAATTTCCATCCTGTAAATATTAAAATAGTTCATCGGCGTCGTCCCTATGCGTCTCTTAAAAACTCTTGTGAGATAGGATGGACTTACAAATGCTATTTTGGCAAGCTTTTCAATATTTAATCTTTCTGCAAAATGGTCATGCATATATTGGATGCACTTTTCAAAAACATCTGCTTTCTGCGCCTGATTCTCTTGTGCATGCCTTTTGACAAGTATAAGGAGAAGCTTGATATATTCGTTCAATATTTCATCCTTGCAGTATTTATTGGCTTTGTATTCCGAATACAGCTTTTTAAATATCCATTCAAACTCCCCGTAGGTGTCTTTAAGCTTGAAGGAATTCTGAAATGTAAGGCTGCATTTACATTCCAGGTTTATACAAATGATTTCCTGGTGATAATGCAAATCCAAAAACTCCTGGTGCATTGCCCCGGGAGGATAGACCACCAATTCAAAAAGAGA
>JAEXXN010000110.1 GCA_023405875.1 Bacillota bacterium
CTCTTAAAGCGGTTCATGACCTGATGGAAGCAAATCCTGACAGCCTTGTGCACAGAAACGCTTTCAACGTAACTGCAATGAGCTTTGACCCTGAGATGCTGGCTGCGGAAATAAAGAAGAATATCCCGGAATTCAAGCTCACCTATAAGGTTGACCCTGTAAGGCAGACAATAGCAAACAGTTGGCCCAACTCTATAGATGACAGTGCTGCAAGGGCGGAATGGGGCTGGAAGCCCAGCTACGACATGGCAGCAATGACAAAGGATATGCTGGAGAAGCTGGCAATAAAATTGAACATAAAGTAAAATTATATTATTAATATATCAATTTAATCTGCTAAGCCAGTTGATGCAGGCTTGCCTTGTAACTCCGGCAATCGAGCTCAGCCGGCACAGCAAATTCACTAATAGGAGGTATGAAAATGGGTTTACATGATCTGGATTTTATTACTCAAAGACTTAACGAGCTCAAGGAGCAGGGTGTATACAGAAAGCTGCCGGTATTGCAGAGTCCTTCAGGTCCAAGGTGTATAATAGACGGCAAAAATGTAATCAATCTTTCTTCCAACAACTATCTCGGGCTGGCCAATCATCCGAGACTCAGGGAAGCAGGAAAGAAGGCAATTGACAAGTGGGGCATGGGTGCCGGTGCTGTAAGGACAATAATAGGCACAATGTCAATACATGAGGAGCTGGAAGAAAAGCTTGCAAAATTCAAGCACGTAGAAGCAGTACTGGTATTTCAGTCAGGCTTTACCGCCAATGCAGCCGCAATCCCGGCCATAGTTGACAAAGGGGATGTAGTGATAAGCGATGAGCTCAACCATGCTTCCATTATTGACGGCTGCAGGCTGAGCAAGGCAGATGTGGTAAGATACAAGCACAGCGACATGGCGGATCTGGAAAGAGTGATAAATGAAGTCAAGGACAAATACAATACAAAGCTGATAATCACAGACGGTGTTTTCAGCATGGACGGAGATATAGCGAAGCTCCCCGAGATCGTTGAGCTGGCAGAAAAATACGGCTGCCTGACTTATGTTGATGATGCGCATTCCAGCGGAGTCCTGGGCAGCAACGGACAGGGCTCGGCACATCATTTCGGCCTTAGTGACAGGGTGGATGTGCAGATCGGAACCCTTTCAAAGGCTATAGGTGTCGTAGGCGGATATGTGGCAGGCAGGAGGAATCTTATCGACTGGCTCAACCACAGAGGAAGGCCTTTCCTCTTCAGCACCTCCGCGCCGCCGGCAGTTGCAGCAGCTTGTATAGAAGCTGTCAACATACTGTCGGAAAGCAGAGAGCTTACAAATAGGATGTGGGAGAACGCCAACTATTTCAAGGAAAAGCTCAATGACCTGGGCTTCAACACAGGGAAGAGTGAAACACCGATAACACCGGTAATTGCAGGAGATGACAAATTAGCAGTTCAGCTCAGCAAGAGACTCTTTGAGGAAGGCGTATTTGCACAGAGCATCGTATTCCCTACAGTCGCAAAGGGCGCAGCCAGAGTAAGAACAATAGTGACGGCAGCGCATTCAAAGGAAGACCTTGATGAAGCTGCGGCAGCTTTCGCAAAGGTCGGAAGAGAGCTCGGCCTGATAAAATAGAATAGGATAGCAATTCCCTGGGGCACCGGAAGGTGTCCTTTTTTTATTGTACAGGAAAGTATAACTTTCCTGTACAATAAAAAACCTTGATTTAACTGCCCGTGCCAGAATTTCCTTCGGAAAAGGCACATGGGCTTCAAACGCGGGCGCAGCCGCCTTTGTTCCTGAAAGATTTCCCATCGGCAATACGTCAATACTAATGGTATAATGGATATATACGGGAGGAGTACAGATATGAAAAGAAATTTGGCAATAATCACAGCAGCTTTTATATTAGCGGCAGCAGCAGGCCTTTTCATTTTTCCCCAGCTGTGGACAACCACCCAGTATACTCCTGACAAAGTGAACCTTGTTATTGAGGGAAGCATTACATTTGAGGAGGATGCTCCGATATTGGAAAACGGCCTGCTGCTTTTTCCTATGGAAACGGTAAAGAAATATATTGATCCCAATGCACATTGGGATGCAAAAGTCGGAAAGGCGGTTTTTACCACCAGTGACAGGGTGCTTATAATGAAAACCGGCAAACTGACTGCAATGGTGAATGCGAGGCCGGTGGAGCTGAACATTCCTGTCAGGCTTGTGGAGGACAAGCCTTATATACCGCTGGAAATGCTTGAAGAAATGTTTGGAATCGAGCTGCGATGGGTAGAAGAAAATAATGTTGCAATCCTTGATTATGCAAAGAACACCGTACAGGTTGCAGAGGTACAGAAGGACAACCGGTTTATGAGGCTGAAGCCGGCGTTTTGGTCCCCTGCTGTCAGAAAGGACATACACAAAGGGGAGCTTCTCAGAGTTTTCGGGGAAGACGGGAACTGGTACAAGGTGAGAAGTGAGGAGGGCTTTGTGGGCTACATTGAGAAAAAGTACGTAAAGACAGAGCTTATAGCCTCCGGTAACGATATAACAGAGCAGACCGGCAGCGGCGAGGCCTGGAAGCCCAGCCAGGGGAAGATAAATATGACCTGGGAATATGTAGGGAATAAGAACCCTGATGTTTCAAAGCTTAAAAGCATCAGCGGACTTGATATAGTGTCCCCCACCTGGTTTTATATAACGGACGAGCAGGGAACTGTGGAAAACAAGGCAGATAATGCTTATGTCAGATGGGCGCACAGTAACGGCTACAAGGTATGGGCCCTTGTCGGAAACGGGTCTGACCCGGATATAACCAGCGGCTTTCTGAATAATACCGACACCAGGGAGAAAATAATCCAGCAGCTTCTGATATATGCCAAGATTTACAACCTTGACGGTATAAATATTGATTTTGAGAACATATATCTGAAGGATAGAGATATGCTGACCCAATTCATGAGGGAATTGACGCCTTTATTAAAAGAGCAGGGGCTGATAGTATCCATTGATGTTACCTTCAGGTCCTCAAGTGAGAACTGGTCCATGTGCTATGACAGGAAGGCTTTGGCGGGAATAGTGGATTATATGGCTGTAATGGCCTATGACCAGCATTGGGCGGCAAGCCCCGTGGCAGGCTCTGTCGCGGAATATGGTTGGGTTGAGAGCAATCTTCTGAGGATACTTGAAGAGGTGCCGAAGGAGAAGGTGCTTCTCGGGCTTCCCTTCTACACAAGAGTGTGGAAGGAGGAAGTGGTGGACGGAAAGGTAAAGGTGTCTTCCTCTGCCGTATCCATGGGTGCAGTTGAGAATATACTTGCTGAGAAAAAGCCCCAGGTCATATGGGATGAAAAAAGCGGGCAGAACTATGTTGAGTATAAGAACGGCAAGGTTACAAATAAAATATGGATAGAGGACAGCAGATCGATCGATTTGAAAACCTCCCTTGTCCACAAATATGAGCTTGCAGGTGCGGCCTCCTGGAGAAAAGGCTTTGAATCGGAGGACATCTGGGTGGTGCTTGAAGATAACCTGAAGGTGAAGCAGGATTATAAGCAATGGGCAAATGCCAATAGTGCGGCGGCTGAATAGAATATTTGCAAAGGCTGATGAGTATGACTAATGAGAAGGAAATTAAAATATCCGTAAGGGAGCTGGTGGAGTATGCCTACCGCTCAGGAGACCTGGATTCAAGCTTTGCCGGAATGGGCAAGGCCCTTGAGGGGGCCAGGCTGCATCAAAAAATACAAGGTCTGAGAAAGGCTGAGGCGGAAGCCGGAGAGGCAAGCTATCACAAGGAAGTAGCGGTAACCGGGACAATAGTCTGCAAGGGCCTTACCTTTATTATCTCAGGAAGGATCGACGGGCTGATGGAAAGCAGCGACGGAGAGACCCTGGAGGAAATAAAGACAACTGCCGTTCCTTTGGAGTATATCCATGAAGATACCTACCCCGTTCACTGGGCACAGGCAAAATGCTATGCTTTTATGTACTATGCCGAAGCCGGAATAAAGGCCCGGAATATTCAGCTTACCTATTACAATACAGAGAGCGGAGAGCAGAAAAAATTCGTAAAGGCTGCAGTAATGGAAGAGCTTGAGGCATATTTCACCGGCCTTGTGGAAGCATATTGCGGCTGGACCTGTGAAATGTACCAATGGAGTAAATTAAGGAACGACACTATAGAAAAACTGGAGTTCCCATACAGTGAATACCGCAGGAATCAAAGGAAGCTGGCTGTTGCAGTATACAAGACCATAGCTGCCGGAAAGAGGATATTCATACAGGCTCCTACAGGTACAGGAAAGACGATATCGGCGCTTTTCCCCGCTGTCAAGGCACTGGGTGAGGGTAAAGCAGAAAGGATATTTTACCTTACTGCAAAAACCATAACGAGGCAGGTTGCACTGGATGCTGCCTTCAGGATGCAGGAGCGGGGTCTGCGCATAAAAACAGTGGTTCTGACTGCAAAAGACAAGATATGCTTCAAGGAGGAAACCGACTGCAATCCTGAATACTGTGAATATGCAAGAGGCTACTTCGACAAGGTGAACGGGGTACTAAAGGAGGTTTTTACCCGGGAGGACATAATAACCCGGGAAACAGTGGAAAGGTATGCAAGGGAGCATGTCGTATGTCCCTTTGAGCTGTCCCTGGACATAGCCTTCTGGATGGATTGCATTATTTGCGACTACAACTATATTTTTGATCCCAGGGCAAGCCTCAAAAGGTTTTTTCTTGAAAGGGAAAATGATTTTGTCCTTCTGATAGATGAAGCTCACAATCTTGTAGACAGGGCGAGGGAAATGTTCTCCTCCGAGCTTTACAAGAAGCCTTTCCTTGAAATAAAGCGCTCGATGAAAAATAAGGCTCCTGCAATATCAAAAGCCGCAGGTAAAGTCAATTCACTGCTGCTGGCATTGAAAAAGAAATGTGAGGGCAGGAATTGTTGTATTGATATTGCTGAGCTGAAAGAGCTTCATACTGCACTGAAGGAGTTTGCCGGTCAGGGAGAAGCCTGGCTGGGGGCCAGCCACGGCAAGGGAGGCGGCAAAGAGCTGCTGGAGCTGTATTTTGAGACTACAGCCTTTCTTAGGATATATGAGATATATGATGAAAGATATACCACATATATAGAGCCCGCAGGCAGTGATGTGAAGCTCAAGCTGTTTTGCCTTGATCCGTCAAAGCTGCTGGGGGATATTACCGGCAGGGTAAAGGCCTCGGTGTTCTATTCGGCTACGCTTACACCGATCCACTATTTCAAGGATATCCTTGGCGGAAGCGGGCAGGATTATAACATGAAGCTTCCTTCGCCCTTTGAGGCTTCCAACCTGAGTCTGACTATCGCCCAGAATGTGTCGACAAAATACAGGAACAGGGAGAAAAGTATTTCAGAGGTGGCGGAGTATATCAAAAGTACTGTAGCTGCCCGGAGGGGTAACTATTTTGTATTTTTTCCATCATACAAATACATGAATGAGGTGCACAAGCAATTCGTTGAAAAGTGCCCTCAGACAGAAGTTATCATACAGCAGCCTTCAATGCAGGAGGAGGACAAAGAAAGCTTCCTGCTGAGCTTCCGGCAGGCCCCGGATAAGGAGCTGGTTGCTTTTGCCGTAATGGGGGGGATCTTCTCTGAGGGGATAGACCTTGCGGGAGACAGGCTTATAGGTGCGGTAATAGTGGGAGTAGGGCTTCCGCAGGTCTGCTTTGAAAGGGACATCATCATGGATTTCTTTCAGGCAAAAAACAATAGGGGCTTTGAATATGCTTATATGTATCCCGGGATGAATAAGGTCATGCAGGCTTCGGGAAGGGTAATCAGGTCGGAGGCCGACAGAGGAGTGGTGCTGCTGATTGATGAAAGATTTGCCGGCAGCCGCTATGCTGATATGTTTCCGGAGGAATGGCTGCATAATAATAAAGTAAAAAGCCCTGAGCAGCTTGGGATACTGCTGGAAAAATTCTGGAGTTGAAACCCTCGGGTAGGTTTTTGCAAGTATGCAAAATTCCCCATTGAAATCTTGTTATAAAAATATGTCATATGAAGTCCTATTATGCTATAATGTTTGTGTCTGAAAGGAATTGTTTTTCGCAAAATATATAATATGTTATGCAGAATTATTTTTCGGCATAGATTTGTATACGGGAGTTATTGATATATGAACGACATAACAACTGAAAACATGAAAAGCTTCTCTGATACTGTGGCAGACATGTATACACTGTTTTTTAGGAGCTATCCCTTTTTGAAGCCGTTTCTCATGAATATATTTCTGTTCAGCTCGGGTAATTTCGGCGTTATTATAAAGGACAAAGGCTTGGTTTCCGGGCGTTTTTCGGTATTTCACAGTACCGAAGGGAACATAGTCAAGGAAGGTATCGAAGATGGGATCTATGTCAGAATAACGCTCAATAGAAAGTATTATGATGATATGCTGCAAAACAGGAGGATATATATGGAGAAGCCATATAAGCTGTTTAAGTTTTTCCCCGCATTTATAAAATCTGTAGCTATAGACAACAGGAATCTGAAGGAAGCTTCTTTGTCAGGCAGCAAGGTAAATCTGAGGCCTGGAAACGAAAGCGATTACTGCCTGCTGTATAAGTGGTACAACGATAAGGAATTGAACAAGCTTGCCGGATGGAACAATTCTAAGGCAACTATGGATAAGCTCAGGTACAATATGTCCAGAAGCTTCGGCTATGATCCTATGAACCTGATGATCGAAAGCAAGGAAGGAACTCCGATAGGAACAATACAGCTTTATGATTTCAATGAGCAGGACAAAAGCTGCAAGCTCGGTATAAGGA
>JAEXXN010000180.1 GCA_023405875.1 Bacillota bacterium
GCTCCTGCCTTGTCAAACAGGCTCCCCACAAGGCTTACCTCCGGAGAATAGGGGATAAGCAGCCTCAGGACGACCACCAGCCATATATAATATTGCCAGGCCCTGGAAAAGCGCTCCTTTATCAAGGGCATTACCGCAAACAGAAACAAAACTAAAACAGAGCCGGATAAGGACATGGATAAAATCAGCCTGAAAAAATCATTCATGGGGGCTATCTCCTGATCTCAAAAATTCTTTAAGCTCTTCAATGTCCTCCATTGAAAGCTCATGATTCTCAACCAATGAGGCCACAAGGTTTTTCACGCTGCCGCCATACAGCCTGCCGATAAAGCTTTTTGTCTGAGCGCTGAGATACTCTGCTTCTGATATAATAGCTGAATAGCAGTATACCTCCCTTTTTTCCTGAATAACGGCCTCTTTATCCAGGAGTCTTTTTATCAGTGTACGGACGGTGGATCTGTCCCAGCCCGACTGCTCCTGTAATTTTTTGCAGATGCTGTTGGTAGATACCGGCTCAGAGGCTTCCCACAATATTTTCATCACCTCAAGCTCTGCTTCGGATATCCTATTTACTTTGTTCATTGACGATACCTCCTCATGTGACAACTGTCACCAACAAGTATAGGTTACACCTGTCACCAGTGTTTGTCAATACAATTTTTTGCTGCCGGGATACGGCTTTGCATACTTTCATTAAAACTATGATATTGACATTAATTATTACTGAGAATATAATTTAATTTAATATAAGATTCAACTATGACGAAACGAGTAAATCGGGCCTTCGTTTTCAGAGAAAAAGCACCACGGTTGAAAGTGCTTTTATTCGAAGCTGATTGAAAACCACTTCTGAGTTGAAGCGTTGGTTACGTTATAATCAAAAAGAGTTCAAATTAGGGTGGAACCACGTGAGCACAGCTTTCGTCCCTTGCATCGGCAAGAGATGAAAGCTTTTTTATTGCTTATGAGCAGTATTATCAACGAATGACCGGAAATAAAATTAATGTCACAGGAGGTAAAAATATAATGATTAAAGTAACCTTGAAGGATGGAAGCTTGAACGAATATAGAGAAGGAATAAGCATCAGGGAGGTGGCGGAAAGCATAAGCGCAGGTCTTGCAAGAGCCGCTCTGGCGGGTGAGGTGGACGGGATTGTGAAGGATCTGGGATACAAGCTTGTAAACGATTGCAAGCTGAGTCTCCTGACCTTCGAGGATGAAGGCGGAAAGCGCGCCTTCAGGCATACGGCCTCGCATGTTATGGCACAGGCAGTGAAAAAGCTGTATCCCGAGGTAAAGCTGGCCATAGGGCCTTCAATAGAGAACGGCTTCTATTATGATTTTGATACAGACAGGACGTTTGCACAGGAAGATCTGGAGAAGATTGAAAGGGAAATGGAGAAGATCATAAAGGAAGACCTTCCCCTGGAGAGGTTCACACTGACCCGGGAAGAAGCTGTCAAGCTGATGGAAGAGAAGGGTGAGCCGTATAAAGTAGAGCTTATTCTTGATCTGCCTGAAGATGAAGAGCTTTCCTTCTATAAGCAGGGGGATTTTATCGACCTCTGTGCAGGGCCTCACCTGCCATCCACAGGAAAGATAAAGGCATTCAAGCTTACACAGGTATCGGGAGCTTACTGGAGAGGAAACGAAAAGAACAAAATGCTCCAGAGGATATACGGCACTGCCTTCGCAAAGAAAAGCGACCTGGAGGAGTACCTTGCAAGGCTGGAGGAGGCAAAAAAGAGGGATCACAACAAGCTGGGCCGCGAATTGGAGCTGTTTACAACTGTGGATTATATAGGACAGGGCCTGCCTATACTTATGCCGAAGGGAGCAAAGGTTATCCAGATATTGCAGCGGTTTGTGGAGGATGAGGAAGAGCGCCGGGGCTATATGCTTACAAAGACGCCCTTTATGGCAAAAAGTGATTTATATAAGATATCGGGACACTGGGACCATTACCGGGAGGGAATGTTTGTAATGGGGGATGAAAAGGATGAGAATGCGGAGGTCTTTGCCCTGAGGCCCATGACGTGTCCGTTCCAGTTCCAGGTTTACCTTGCAAGGCTGAGAAGCTACAGGGAGCTCCCCATGAGGTTCAATGAGACCTCCACGCTGTTCAGGAATGAAGCCTCCGGTGAGATGCATGGGCTTATAAGGATAAGGCAGTTTACTATATCCGAAGGCCATATAGCCTGTATGCCCGAACAGCTTGAACAGGAGTTTGCAGATTGTGTCAATCTCGCCAACTTCATGCTTGAAGCTGTAGGACTTGATGACGATGTATCCTACCAGTTTTCCAAATGGGACCCCAACAATAAGGAAAAGTATATCGGAACAGCAGAACAGTGGGAAGAGGTTCAAGGCAGGATGAGGCAGATTCTTGACCATTTGAACATTCCATACGTGGAAAAAGAGGGTGAAGCTGCGTTTTATGGACCAAAGCTGGATATACAGATCAGAAATGTTCATGGCAAGGAGGACACACTGATAACTGTACAGATAGATTTCCAGCTGGCAGAGAAGTTTGGTATGCAGTATATAGACAAGGACGGTCAGAAAAAGTATCCCTACGTTATTCATAGAACTTCGATTGGCTGTTATGAAAGGACCCTGGCACTTCTTATTGAAAAATATGCCGGTGCATTCCCCACATGGCTGGCACCGGTGCAAGTAAGGGTATTGCCTCTTGCTGACAAGCACCATGCTTATGCATTGGAGCTCAAGAAGCTTCTCCAGGCAGAGAATATAAGAGTTGAGGTTGACCTGAGAAATGAAAAGGTGGGCTACAAGATCAGGGAAGCCCAGGTTGAGAAGGTACCATATATGCTGGTTGTAGGTGATAAGGAAATAGAGAATAGGTCGGTAGCCGTACGCTCCAGAAAAACTGGAGATGCCGGTTCCATTCCAATAAGTGAATTTATAGGAGGAATAAAGAAGGAAATTGCTGATAGGGCAAAATAAAAGGAAGTAAAGTAGCATTAACCAAGAAAAAATAGCAAAATTTGTTGAAAATGGAATTAACACAAGGTAATATTGATTTAAAGGTAGTATTTATTTAATGGAATATAATATAAAAGCATGACTGCCTGAACATCTTTTTATCAGCGCCTCAGGCTTCTCAGACCGGATAGAAAGGATGAGTGTTTATGCATAGTTTACTTAGACGGCGGCTTCAGCAGCTCAAAAAACAAATGAGAAATAATGTGAGGTTTATTTTTTACGTTTTCATTTTGCTGCTGCTTGGAGCTGCACTTGCTATAAACACTTGGGATATCAGTATTGGGGAAGCGGCAAAAGCCGGCGGAGCTGCTGCGGCCTTCAGGGTGGTTTACCCTTTTGAAGCCTGGAAGCAGCATGCAATAACACCGGTGGTACAGTCAGGCTTTATTGCGGTATGTGTGATAGCTATAGCTGCTGTTCTTTATATAGCTGTTGTTCAGAATAGGGAATTGCGCAGAGAAAAGAAAAAGCTGATTGAATCGGAAGCAAAGCTGCAAGAGAGTGAAACCTTGTTCAGAACGATTTTTGATCAGGCGACAATAGGGATTTCCATTGGGAATAACAGCAAGTATATTATGTCCAACTCCGATAACAGGCCAAGCGTTAATCCGATGTTTGAGAAAATAACGGGAAGAACAAAAGAGGAATTGAAAAATCTCAGTTGGGTGGATATAACCTGTGCGGATGACCTGGCGGCCGACCTGGAAAACTTTGAGAAATTTAAGGCCGGAGAAATAGACGGTTATGATATGGACAAGCGGTACATAAGGCCGGATGGCTCTGAGGTCTGGATACATATGAACATTTCACCTTTGCATCTGGACAATGATTCAGATTACAATTACCTGTGTCTGGTAGAAGATATAGGCAAACAGAAGGAGATAGAAAAATCCCTGCACGACAGTGAGCGCAGTAAGGCAGTTTTACTTGACAATCTCCCGGGAATGGCCTACCGCTGCAACTATGACAGGGATTGGACGATGCAGTTCGTTTCCCGGGGCTGTTTTGCACTTACAGGCTACAATGCGGAAGCCCTCCTGTACAATAAGGAAAAATCCTTTAATGATCTGATAGCGCCTGAATATCAGGATTATTTGTGGGATAAATGGGGCAAGGTGCTGGAAGAACATACTAAGCTAAGGGAAGAATACGAATTGATTACAGCTTCCGGTGAAGTAAAATGGGTATTCGAGCAGGGGCAGGGAATTTACGATGAAAACGGGAATGTAATAGCTTTGGAAGGACTGATCATTGATATAACAGACCGTAAAGAGCAGGAAATGAAGCTTAAATATATCAGCGAGCATGATATATTGACCGGCCTCCATAACCGCAGATATTTAGAAGGTATTCTGACCCAGGAACTGAACAGCGGCAGCGGGAACAATAGAGCCTTATTGGTTGTGAACCTGGGGAAATTCAGCCTGGTGAATATCACACACGGATACCTTTACAGCGAGGAGCTGATCAAGGATCTGTCAGGGAAGCTGTCCTTGATGGTCACAGCCGATTGTCACCTGTTTCATATTGCTATGGACCGGTTTGCTTTTTACGTTGGCAATTATGAGAATAATACCGAGCTGGAAGGCTTATGCGATTCTATTATTGAAATCCTGGACACCTCGCTTTCGTTGAACAATATCAAGGGCAGTGTGGGGATAGTTGAGATTCAAGACTATAAGTATGATGCAGACAGTATTTTAAAATTTGCTTCTATTGCCGCCGAGCATGCAAGTGAGACCCAGACGACGGGATATTGCTATTTTGATATAGAAATGGAAAAAATATTATTGCGTAAGGAAGCTATCATAAGTGAGCTTACAAGGGTTGCAAGGGATAAACCGGACGGTCTGTATCTGGAGTACCAGCCGATTATTGATCTTAAAGGGGACAGCATCCACGGCTTTGAGGCCCTGGCGCGATTCAGGAGCGAAGGCCTGGGATTTGTTTCTCCCGCTGAATTTATACCAATAGCTGAAGAGACACAGCTTATAGTTCCCATAGGCAGAAAGATCATGGAGCTGGCGTTCGGATTTCTTAAGCAGCTTGAAACGGAGGGCCATGACGGTATTTCAATGGCGTTTAATGTCTCTGCAATTCAACTGCTGAGGGATGATTTTTTGCCTGATCTCATAGAAATCATAAATGAAACAAAAGTCAAGCCATCCAACCTGAATATTGAAATAACAGAATCGGTATTTTCGAATAATTACCAGGACATAAATGAAAAGCTGGGGAAAATAAGGGAGATGGGTATCAACGTTTCGATAGACGACTTTGGCACAGGCTATTCCTCCCTTGCACGGGAAGGAGAGCTTAATGTAAGCTGCCTGAAAATTGATAAATACTTTATTGATAAATTGCTCACCCTTGAACCCGGGGAAATGATTACCGGGGATATAATCTCAATGGCCCATAAGCTTGGCCATTGTGTGGTAGCCGAGGGAGTTGAGCATGAAAAACAGAAGCAATACCTGCTTGAAAATGATTGTGACCTTATGCAGGGGTATCTGTACAGTAAGCCTCTGTCCGGGCAAGCAGCCATAGAGCTGCTGGAAAGCAGAAGAGACGATTTATTAAAATCAACAATCTGAGCTTAGGATACTCTTCCGGAGAGCTGCTTGTGCGGTTCCCATTTTTTCAGCGGCTTTCTTTTCAGGCTTTGTGGTGCATAAGATATGCCAGACCGTATAATTCAGTGCAAAAATACTTATTCAATACCTGAATATTCGGCTGGAGTTTTACACATAATGCAGGAATAAAACCCTTACATTTTAATATAAGTTAGGTATATACTGGTGGTAGAAGTAAAAATTTAAAATAAGCATGCTGATATGATTACAATCTATAAATAACAGATAATAATTATTGATTAGCATTTACAAAGCATGCCTGTATGTATTATAATATAATACATATAAAGTAATATATGGATGCATGAATAAAAATATAAAAGTGTACAGGAGGTAGAAAAAATGCCAAACTTTGCGAACCCTTTTCAGGGAAATGTAAACAGAAAGATCACCAAAGAGGAGCTGATCCAGGCAATTCGCTTAGATATCGCCGGAGAACTGGAAGCAATCTATGTCTACGATGCCCATGTACAGGCAACTGATGATGAAGTGGCCAAGAAAGTAATAGCCGACATCCGTGACGAAGAAAAGGCCCATGTAGGAGAATTAATGTCCCTTCTCAGGTATCTGGACCCCAAAGAAGCTGAATTATTTGCTTCCGGGGAAGAGGAAGTCAGGGAAATGCTCAGCGAGCTGGGTATAATCAGTGAGTCGCCGGAGCAGCCAAAGGCAGCTTTGCCTCAAATGACCGTAGGCAGTTTGATTAAGGAGTAATTAAATAACTGATAAGGAGGTATAATTATGGATTACTTGTCAAGAGAAGGAGCTCCCGTATCCCCGGAGCTTTGGGAAAAGATAGATGCCGCTGTTGTTAAGTCAGCCCGTAATGTATTGGCAGGCAGGAGATTCCTGCGCATATTCGGTCCTCTTGGGATCGGTGCAGGAAGCATACAGATAGATGATGCAGACACCTTTGATGAGGTCAGCCAGGATGGTTTTATAACCATAAAGGGAAGAAGGTATGTGGAGATACCTACAATATATGATGATTTCACGCTTTTGGGAAAAGAACTGGAAAACAGTGTACAGTCAGGCTATCCGGTTGACCTTTCAAGAGCCATGGACGCGGCTCAGGCTTTAGCCTTAAAGGAAGATAGATTAATATTTTTCGGAAATCCTGAAAACGGCTATGAAGGCCTTTTGACTGCACCAGGAACCAACAAGCTTAAGAAAAAGGATTGGGCAGCAGGGGAAAACGCGTTTTCCGATGTAGCTGCTGCAATTGAGCTTTTGACCTCCAAAGCAATATATGGAACCTATGCCCTGGCTGTCAGCTCCGATCTTTACATGCAGATGCAGAGGCTGCAGGAGGGAACCGGGCTGCTGGAAATCGACAGGGTCAGCAAGCTGCTGGATGGGAATATCTATAAAACTCCTGTACTGGGAAAAGGAAAAGCTGTTCTTGTATGCTCTGATTCCAGGAACATGGACCTGGTCATAGGACAGGATATTTCAACAGGCTATCTGGAGCAGAAGGACTTTAACCACAGCTTCCGTATTC
>JAEXXN010000222.1 GCA_023405875.1 Bacillota bacterium
CCCGGAACGGACAGACCCCCAGGCAAAATAACCAGACGGGCCCGCAGAGATGGGACCTGCGCCAGTGATTTTGCTGGCTTTGAAAGGTGACAAGGACATCGCTTCCCCTCAGCCGGAGTGCTTCACAAACTTTTTGGTTGTGCCGCATTCTTCATATTATACCGCTATCCCTTATTCCATTGCTCTCCCGCAAGCTTCTATCACTTCATTTGCTCCAATATTCTTATCATATTGAACAAAGTATCATTTACAGGGGTCGGGACCCCGTATTTTCTTCCCATTTTTCTCAGTGTACCGGAGAGCATCTCCACCTCTGTCTTTCTCCCTGCTTCGATATCCTGCAGCATTGAGGTCTTGCCATCGGCTGAAAGAGTGCCCAACAGCCTATGTACAGCCGCAACATCCTCCTCCCCGAGGAAGACTCCTGCTTTTTCCGAGACCGCAATCACTTCCCTCATGGCTGCTTCCAACAGCTCACGGGCTTCAGCCACAGAACGGAATACGCCATAGGGCGCACCAAGGATTGCCGAAACCTGGTTGACACCGATATTCACCATGTACTTCCACCAGATCGCCTTCTTCATATCCTCCGGAATAAGCCACGGGATATTGGCCTCATCCAGTAAAGCCATGATACGTTTCACTCTTTCGGACCGGTCCTTATTATCCGCTTCCCCGAAATACAGCTTGCCAAAGGTGGTATAACGGATGCTGTTGCCCATTCTTACTGCATCAATGCCCACGCAGGATGCATACAGCAGCTTTTCCATGCCAAAAGCCTCGCCTATTATTTCTTCACTATCGATGCCGTTTAAAAGGGACATTATAATGGTGTCGGGCCCTACACGCTTTTTTATTTCGTCGATAGCCTGACTCAGATCATTGTATTTGACCGCTATAAGCATCAAATCTGCATAAGCCCCGTCACTATCCGGCTGTACGAATTTTAAGTCATATGCCCTTCCATTAACAGTCAGCTTGTCAGCAGAATATTTCTCAATACGCCTGCTGTCTGCTATAACCGAAAGATCAACAGCTTCAGCATCGTGAAGCTTTGCGGCATAGCTGCCGCCTATGGCTCCCAAGCCAATCAACGATACGTTTATGATTTTTTTCATAATTTCACCCTCTTTGTAAAAGCTTTTTCCGCCTATGGTAATTATACCATATCACAGGATAAGCCTATTACCCTGGCAATGTCCTTTTATTCATTTTTCGATATCCTGGAGAATAACCTTTTAATAAATATGCTTTTTATTGGAGGTATAAACATGGGTTACTATGTAAGGGTAGAACCGGAGGTGAAGGTTTATGTCGAAGACCTCAACCCAAAGGGCACAAAAACAATTGTTTTTTTACACGGCTGGCCCGGGAGCCACAAGCTGTTTGAATACCAGTTCAACCGACTTCCGCAAATGGGCTGCAGGTGCGTCGGAATTGACACCAGAGGCTTTGGGGCTTCGGATAAGCCCTGGAGCGGCTATGATTATGACCGCCTGGCGGATGATGTAAGATGCGTTGTAGATACGCTTGAATTGAAGGATTTCACTCTTGGTGGGCATTCGACAGGGGGAGCAATAGCCGTAAGATATATGGCAAGGCACAAGGGACACGGAGTATCCAAGCTTGCTCTTTTTGCCGCTGCCGCTCCAAGTCTTATCCAGCGCCCATATTTCCCCTATGGCATAACTAAGGAAGCTGTTGAAGATATCATTAAGAATACCCAAAATGACAGGCCAAAAATGCTCCAGGAATTTGGGAACATGTTTTTCTACCAACATGTGACAGAAGCATTATCGGACTGGTTCTTCCAGTTGGGGCTGGAGGCCTCGGGCTGGGCCACAGCAGCAGTTGCAAACACCTGGCTTGGTGAGGAAGGCCTGTTTTCCGACCTTGAAAAGATACAGGTCCCTACCCTGATCCTTCATGGTATCCATGACAGGGTCTGCCTTTTCCCTTTAGCACAGGCCCAAAGGCAAGGCATCAGGCATTCCAGGCTTGTACCCTTTGAATTCAGCGGGCATGGCCTGTTCTACGACCAACGGGATAAATTCAATAAAGAATTAATAGAATTTATTGAGGAATAACCTGCGAAGCTATCCTATGAACAGCTTGCAGTAAAGAACAGCTCTCTATGCTTCCGATGGCATAAAGAGCTGTTCTTTACTGAACCTTTCATTTCCCGAGTATGTCCCGGAGCTCCATCAGGCTTGAAATTTCATAAGTAGGCTTTATTCCAGTTTTATTATCGATTCTGCCGGGATTAAACCAGCAGGTGTCTATTCCAAAATTTATCCCGCCTTGTATATCCGAGGTCAGGCTGTCACCTACCATCAATACCTTGCTCTTGTCGGTATGCTCTATATTGTTCAAAGCAAATTTAAATATTTCCGGGTCCGGCTTTGCTGCCTTCACCTCCTCAGACACCACTATATCCTGAAAGTATCCGGCGATAACAGATTTTTTTATCCTGCCGTCCTGGACATCTTTAAGGCCATTAGTGACTATGGCAAGCCTGTAATCCTTATGCAGGCTCTCTATAAGGCCTATGCTTTCATCATATAAAAACGATGCAGCGGATAAATGCCTGATATATGCTTCTGCAAATTTAAGCTCATCAAAGCTGACAGCCAATCTATCCGACAATCTTCTGAACCTTTCCAGCTTCAATTTTTCCTGGGTAATAAGCCCGGACTCAAACTCTTTCCATATAGCTGTGTTTATGTCATGATATATTTTGAAATGATGAGCTTCGTCATATTCCATGTCAAATTCCAGCATAGTATTTTCAAAGGCAGCTCTTTCTGATTTTTTGAAATCAAACAGAGTCTCATCTGCATCAAATATTATAACCTCGTACTTCATAATAGCCTCCCTATATAATAAGCTTTGTCAATACAACAAGCAGTATGCTATTTGCCGGAGTCAGGCTCTTATACATATAAATCCCCCCTGTGCTTTACAATACTACATAAATAAATTAACATATTCATGAGGATTTAAATAGGACATGGGTCATATATGGAGGATTTATGCGGATAATTAACGACGGCAATCGCTTGAACCGGTATATAGCTAAACATGATATAGAAAACATATTTGACAGGGATATGCTCGGATATGCCCAGCTTCACTTTTATAAAAAAGAGGAATACATATTAGAAGCAGAAGCTGAGCTTCAATACTACTATCTGCTTGCAGATGGAAAAATAAAAATATCCTATCTTTTTGAAAACGGCAAATCGATGTTTCTCAAGTTTTATCAAGACTTCAATACCTTGGGAGACCTGGAGCTCCTGAAAAACATTCCGATACTCTGCAATGTTGAGGCAGTAAAGGATACCTATTTGATAGCAATTCCGGCAGCTATACTGAGAGAGAAGTATATGGACAACATCGGGTTTTTGCACCATTTAGTGGGTTCTCTGAGTGAAAAGCTGTACGCAACCATCAATAACAGTTCTTACAACTATGTATATCCTCTTGCAAACAGATTGTCAAGCTACCTGGTCGAGCACATAACAGATACCGACTTCATAATTTTAAATTCCTCCTTTGAAGAGATCGCCCAGTTTTTAGGGACGACCTACAGGCACTTGAACAGAACCCTTAAAGAGCTTGAAGCGGAAGCAATTATAAAATGTGCAAATAAAACGATACATATATTGGACGAGGGCAGACTCCGGGAATTATCCAAAAACCTGTATATAAAATCCCTCTAAAGAGGGCTATGAGGCAGAAAAAACAGACAGGAGACGGCCATAGTTGAAAATACCCAAAATGTAAGATCAGGGGGTGACCACTATTTTTAGAATAGGTGAATTTTCAAAGTTAACACAAGTATCTGTTCGCATGTTGAGATACTATGATGAAACAGAGCTGTTGAAACCGGCGCAAATTGATAAATTTACAGGCTATAGACTATATTCCGTGGAACAGATCCCTACCCTTAATAAAATAGTCTTCCTGCGCGATACCGGCTTTAGTGTGGCTGAAATTGCGACGGCTCTTAATCAATGGGATAATGAGTTTATAAAGAAACAGCTTCAAAACAAGTCCGCGGAGATTGAATGCGCCATACAGTCGGAACGTGAAAAACAGTTGAAGATCGAAAAAGCTATTAAAGATATTGAGCAAGAGAAAATATCCATCCATTATAATTTTTCCATCAAGCATATCCCGGCCTACCAGGTGATCTCTTTAAGAAAGGTTATCTGCGACTATTTTGCCGAGGGGCAGCTTTGGGAAGAGCTGTCAAATTATATAAAAGCAGAGCATATAAATACAACTCACAATAACTTTGCCATTTATCACGACCAGGAATATAAAGAGGCCGATGTCGATGTGGAGGTATGTACCGTTGTTGACAGCCCCCATACAGATAAATACGGCTTTACTTATCGCATTACCGAACCGGTTGAAACAATGGCCTGTACTATGGTGTACGGTGCATTTGAAAATATTGCGGGCGCATATTTGTCCTTCGCAAATTGGCTGCAGCAGCACAGCCAATATGATATGTCCGGCCAGAACAGACAGATCGTTCATCGGGGGCCCTGGAACGAAGAAAATCCGGATGAATACTTGACCGAAATACAAATCCCTGTAAAAAACAGATAGAAAAGCGCCTGCAAAAATAAATCCTGCAAGGCGCTTTTTCTTATTGACTCTCACACGGTGGTAGGGTTTACGCTGTAAATGAAATCAGCAAATCAAGAAAAATATGGAGGTGCCCGCTTTGAAAAAGCTGTATGTAAACCCGGTCGGTGTGATCCGCAGCAAAAATGATTGTATGTTTATTGAGCTGGACAAAAAGTATATTCCGGCAATGAAAGAATTGGATGGCTTCAGCCATGTAAATGTGATCTGGTGGTTCAGCGAGTCTGACAGTGAAGAAATGAGAAATATCCTGGAAGCTCCAAAGCCTTATAAAAACTCGCCGGAGGTCATGGGGATATTCGCTACACGTTCACCCGTGAGGCCAAACCCTATTGCATTGACCGCCGTACAAATCATCAACATTGACCTTGAACAGGGTATTATCCAGATCCCTTATATTGACGCAAATGACAACACTCCCGTTCTCGACCTGAAGCCTTATACACCAAGCCTTGACCGGATAGAAAATCCATCCGTGCCGGAATGGTGTGAGCACTGGCCGAAAAGCGTTGAAGCATCAGGGGAATTCGACTGGTCAAAGGAATTTAATTTTTAGCCTGAAAAATAAATTCAGCAAAACGGCAGCTTTAAGTAATGCTGCCGTTTTGCTCTTGAAAATCGTTAAAAACAGCTTAATAAACCTGTGATCGCTTACGGATGATACCTGCTCCCCTTATTGAACCCCGAAGAAGCTTATATGTCCGGTGCCTGCACTCTATC
The DNA here is from genome assembly GCA_023405875.1 of Bacillota bacterium. Lineage (GTDB taxonomy): Bacteria > Bacillota > Clostridia > Lutisporales > Lutisporaceae > BRH-c25. Next base: position 5,380 of record JAEXXN010000222.1, read on the forward strand.
CCACAACAGGGATTTTACCAATGCAAAGAATTCCCTTATATAACAGTTGAGCCTGACCGATATGGGGGTGCTGCAGCTTATCCCGTAGGGTTCAAAGCCGACCCGCCTTGCAAGGAGCTTTGACCTCAGCATATGAAAATCGCTGGTTATTACCATGATCCGTTTATAGTCCTTTTCCCCTGCCTTTTGCAGTATTTCTTTCGAGAATACAAAATTCTCCATTGTGCTTGTAGCTTTATCCTCCTTGATGATCCGCTGCGGAGCTATGCCCCCGGATATCAGATACCTTTCCATTGCCTCCGCCTCAGTGATGCTCTCACCGAAGCCCTTTCCACCTGTAACGACCACTTTGACATCGGGATACCTTTCCAGGTATTCCATCCCCTTAAGCAGCCTTTCCTGCAGTACAGGGGTTATATTATCCCCGCGCAGCCCCGCACCAAGTATTATAAGGTACTCTGCTTCAACATCCTCCTGGGATACACTGCCATATATAATCAGCGCTTCTGTAAAAGCAAAGGCCAGTATACTCAGCAGCACCAGCAGAGAAACAAGCTTCCTCACAGATGTGTTCCGGATAACAGGCCTGCCCTTTAGAAGCCAATATCTGATGTATGCATAAATTATCATTAAGCCGCCGGCAGCTCCGGGGAACAATGTACCCACATTTATCCCCGTGTATGTGCATACAAGGATGGTGTCCAATATACCAAGGGCTCCGAATAATATCAATATATATCTCATCTGCATTTACCTCCATGGTCCAATAAAACAGCCTTCCGAGAGCACAATATCATACTTCCCATGAAGGCTGCAATATATTGTTTCTATTTCACATGGCTTATAAAAGCGCCGTAACCCTCTTCCTCCATCTTTTCAACAGGGATGAACCTTATGGAGGCACTGTTTATGCAGTATCTCAGTCCTCCTTTGTCCTTGGGGCCATCCTCAAAGACATGCCCCAGATGGATGTCACCCACGCGGCTCCTCACTTCGGTACGCCTCATAAAATGGCTTCTGTCCTCCTTATCGGTAAGCACTGCCGGGTCGATGGGCTTGCTGAAGCTGGGCCATCCGCAGCCTGAATCAAATTTGTCACCGGAAAGGAACAAGGGCTCTCCCGTAACTATATCGACATAGATACCTGCCTTGTGATTATCCCAGTATTCGTTTGAGAAGGGCAGCTCTGTGCCGTTCTGCTGTGTAACGCTGTACTGGATATCGGTAAGTAAGCCTTTTATCTCCTCCCGGTCAGGTTTTTCATAAAGCGCCGGGTCCACCTTGGGCTGAGATACAGCCTTCAAGCCTGAGAAGTCGATATGGCAGTAACCCC
>JAEXXN010000258.1 GCA_023405875.1 Bacillota bacterium
AAAAATATAGCTTCGCAATCACACCTTGAAATTCATGGCTACCGAATGCGTCTTTTCTATGCCCTCCTTCAGCCTTTCAAGCTCATGGATCAGTTCTCCCAGGAGACTGCTCTGGCTTATAGCCCCCTCATTCATAAGCTCAGACTGGTCCTGGGCCCTCTGCGCAATGCTTCCCACATCGCTTATGAGGCTTGATACCTTGCTGATGTTCAGAGCCTGCATATCCGCTTTGGCCGATATGTCGGATATACTGCCGTCCATTTCTTTAAAGGTCTCAACAATTTCTCCGAAGGATCTTTCCGAGCCCTTTGATATGGCTATACACTGCTCAAAATTGTCAGCGCTGTTTTTTACCAGGGCTATTGTTGCGTCCATTTCCGTAAATAGTGCCTTAATAATATTTTTTACCACTACTATAGAATTGCCTGATTCATCCGAAAGCCTCCGTATTTCTTGGGCCACTACCCCGAAGCCCTTGCCTGCTTCCCCTGCCCTGGCCGCCTCAATAGCTGCATTCAATGCAAGCAGCTTTGTCCGGGCTGCTATATCAGTTACAATTTCCGCAGCTTTTCCGATCTGCTGCAGGTTAAGCTTGAAGTCACCTATTTTGCCGGTCATATCCACAATTGTTGCTTTGGTGATATCCATATTGTCCGATAGACTCCTCAGGGAGCCTGCCTCTTTCTCAACAACCTGCCTTGCAGTATTTGCCTGCCTGGAAATCTCCAAAGTCCTGCCTGATATTTCAGCCGCTCCGGCGGAAACATTCTCCATCTCGCTTCTTGTCTGCCCAAGGTATTCATATTGCTCCTGTGAGCCTTGCTTTACCTTCCCGGATATGCTCTCTACCTCCAGGGATATTTCACTTACATCCTTTACAAAGGAATTAAGGGCTTCTGAGGAGCTGCTTGCAGAAGCGACAGTCTGAAGCACCTGATTTACAAGGTTTCTCAGCGAATCGGCCATCTCATTGAATTCTTCCGCCAGCTGCCCTATTTCATCCTTTCCGCTGATACCGGACCTGTACCTCAGGTTTCCCTCTGCTATTACCTTTGTATCAAGCACCAGCCTGTTTATCGGGCTTACAATACTTTTTGAGGTAAGTACCGCAAACAGGACTGCAAACACTATTCCTCCCAGGCCGGTCATAAAAATATAGAGCTGCACGTTTCTTTTTGCCAAAGCTGCTTCAGCCTGGGGTATAGCTATGGACAGAACTCCTATGCTTTCCGCCTTGTTGTTCAGGATCGGCTTATATGCCGTATAATAAAGCCTGCCTGCTATTTCCTTTTTATCTATCTGCTTTTCCTTAGAGTCAAGTAATTTCTTTTCTATATTAGCACTTAGCCTTAATTCTTCCTTCACTTTTTCCGAGTCCGGGTTTTTATCGTCTATCAAGGTTGAAATTATTTTATCCTTTACATAAAGAGTGGTCTCGATTCCGTTGATTTCTTTTATATGCTCGGCAAAACGCCTGTCTATATTATACTGCGTCACAATAGCGCCGATGGTTTGTACGCCTGTTGCGGCAGTGCTTGATTTTATTGGTGAAACTGACTGGATTATGATCCCTGCTTCTGTGGCATACATATTTATATTCTTAAAGCCGGCGAACCCGCTTTTGACCATATAATCCTCCGAAAGATCCTCCCCACTCAGGAGCGGCTTGTCGGTCCTTGTCAGGAGCTTCTTGTTCCGGTCGGCAACCATGACATAATCCAGACCGATTTCACTTGCAAGCTGAACCATAAACTGTGATGCACCGACATTATTGCCATCTATACAATATTGTCTCAGCTCTGCCGCATTTGAAAGAATTGATGCATTATCCTTTGCTTTCTTCTGGTAGTCTTCTATATAGAAGGTAGATGAATCAAGAGTATCGAACAGCCTTGATTTTTCTGCAGCTTCAATCCTGTCTGCAACTATCTTTCCTGAAATGTATGTAGATATGCCCATTGGAATCAGTACTGCTATTATAACTGTGGCTATTATCTTGTCCCTTACGGACACATTTGATAGCTTGATATCCTTAAGCCGGGAGATACTCCTTAACTGCGGGATACCCCTATGTACCTTGCCCCACTTTGGAAAGGAGAGCCTTTTCCATATATCGGTTCTCCTGAATTTTGATCTCAGAAAATCAAGTGTCTGTGAATAGTTAAGCTTTTTCATTTAATCATTCCTTACTTCAAGCTATTATTTAGCGATATTCTTAAGCTTAATATACTATGCAAATATTAGCCCCTTATGTAAAGAATGTTAAATGTTTGTAAATTATATAAGCAAGAACAAAGGCGTCGGCTGCCGCATTTGAAGCCCATGTGCCTTTTCCGAAGGAAATTATGGCACGGGCAGTTAAATCAAGGTTTTTTATTGTATAAGAAAGTTATACTTTCTTATACAATAAAAAAGGGTATAGCCATTGCTATATCCTAAAAAACATATATGGTGACCCATAGGGGATTCGAACCCCTGTTACCGCCGTGAGAGGGCGATGTCTTGACCACTTGACCAATGGGCCGAGGTAAAAAATTGAACTACTCTACTATTTTACTTGATACTCGCGCATTTGTTAAATAGATATTTTCTATACATATGTGCTTTTGTATAGAGAATTCTGTCATGAAAGGCTGCCGTCGGTAATATAAGCCTGAACAGGGTAAAATAGGCTTCGTTTCCCAATAGGTCAGAAGGTACATGGATTGTTGCAAACAAAACCCTTGTAAAAAGAATTGGTAACCATGTGTTTTACAAATAGGCAAAAAATAGCTTTGACACCCGGTTTATGGGTGTCAAAGCTATTTTTGCTAAAATAAATTATTTAACTCCAGCTTGAATAATGCTGTCAGCTAATTTCAAATATTTGCCTACGTCAACAGAGCAGCTTGTGATAGCGTCAACTTTTGCAGCTGCTGATCTTTCTGCGCCCTTAAGCTTTGCTGTGTCAATCGCTCCATTTGTTTCGCTTACTGTATAAGCCTTATACTTACCACCAAGCAGCTTATTGAAGTCAAGAACTGATGGGTGGGATTCGTCTCTCTGTGAAGTCGGGAATTGGCTTATATCAAAGCCGGACTTTTTGTACTCGGCAATCAGTGTTGATATTTGTTTGTCCCAAGCAAGGATGGTATCTGCCGGTCTGTCATCAGAAGGCTTTACCATAACATACTGGCCTGCTTTTGAATAAGAAACCTTACCCCAGTTGCCCTGTCCGCCTGAGGATAAAATACCCTGTTTCATGAAGTAAGCAGGACCTGCAACATCTATCCAAACATCATGAGCTTTGCCATCTTTGAAAGTAACAGCCGCTTTCATCATGTCGCCGCTTGAAGCAGCTGCACTGTATTTACCGTAACCTGTAACGGTCTGAGGCTTCTGTGCGCCTTCAAGCTTCTGTCCGGCTACAAGAACATCGCCTTTGATCACAATGTCATTGAACTTTGCTGAAGCATATTGCTCCTGTGTATCAAAGCTCAGATTGCCTGTGATAGTAGCGTAAGTAAGATTAAAGCCCTTAGCTTGTACCTTTACATTGCCGTCAAGTACTCCATAAGCAACGTTTGCGTTTTCAGCTTTAACAATCAAATTAGGCACTTTTAATGTGAAGATCTGTTCGCCACCAATATTTGGTGATGAGTGATAGTATATGCCGAGTTTTCTTCCCGGTGTTGCAGCACCCTCTTTTCTGATGTCCCCTGTCCATACAAGGTCATTTGAAACAGCAGTATTGGCGCCAAGTGTTGTAATCCAAGTTCCATTTGCTCCCAGGGAGTTCTGTAATTCCTTTTCAGCTGTAAGATTTACAGAAGCACTTGATACAACATCAGGATAAATGCCAGCTGCTCTTGTTTCAGCAACCGGTGCTGCCTGCGCTGCAGGAGCTGCAGGTGCTGTCGGGGCTGATACTGTTGCTGTTGCAGGAACCAGCTTTGCAAGTGTAGTTGGGCCTGCCATTCCGTCCGCCTTGAGGCCGTTCTTCTGCTGGAAGTCTTCTACTGCGGCTTTTGTCTTCTGTCCAAAGAAGCCGTCAACCTTCAGTGAATATCCTACACCATTGAGTGCTGTCTGTAAATCCTTTACCGCATTGCCAAAGGATCCTTCCACAAGTATGCTTCCTGCTGAGGAAGCTCCTGCGGGAGCCTTAGTGGCTGCCGGTGCAGCAACATCTCCTGTTGCTGCTGAAACTGCATCAATGCCGTATGGTCCTATGGCGGGACCGCCTACCAGAACTGATAGTAACATCACTGCTGCTAATAAATAAGATAACGTTTTTTTCACTGGATACCCTCCTTATATATTTTATCTCAACGGAACAATCACTCCATAAGATGATTAACAAGCATTGGGACTGCTTGTTAAATATCAAACTATGAAATTTATTATCATTCCGTATGAATATTGACAATATTTATTATAGCAACTTCCAATGAAAAAGTACATTACTATTTTTGATATTTTATAACAAGATTTCAATAAGGGTTTTTGCAGACTTGCAAAAACCTACCCGAGCGTTTCAACGAGGCGGGAGATATGCTCACCGCCTGTTGGACAACGAAAGCGGTACCCGCCACCCATAAGAGGCAGGACATCTTTGCCTCGTTATAACATTTAAAATTGAAAAATATGGATAAAAACGACAGGGACAATTCTTTCCAAGCAAGAGGGACGGTTCTTTCTGCTTTTTCTATTTCGACTGACCCTTGCACACACTAACTT
>JAEXXN010000287.1 GCA_023405875.1 Bacillota bacterium
ATGATAAGTATGCCTTCAGCATCCGCAGGTACTGCAAAAGCTATCGCATAGTCCTTATCCTGCGGTCTCAGGGATATGGTAGGCATAACTACAACTTCCTGTGAGTTGACTATACCGGTCTGATGCACCTTGGCTCCTCTGACCACTACACCGTCAGGTCTTCTTTCAACTACCCTGAGATACAGGTCGGGGTCTGCCTGCTCTACTGGTCCCAATCCCCTGTCGCCCTTTGGATCTGTCATAGCGCCGTCTACCGTATAATCATTTTCCTGGATCATAGTCCAGTATTTTTTGAAGTTCTCAAAGTAATTTGTACCGTGAGCCTTATCTGTTTCAAAAGCGGTGCTGTAGATTGCATTTGCAGCATCCATGCCTACGCATCTCTGGAAACAGGCGGCAGTTTTCTGTCCCAGCATCCTCTGCATCTTTACCTTTTTAATAAGGTCGCTTGTATCTTGATGCAGATGTGTAAACCTGTTTACCTTTTTCCCTGTCAGATTGGAGGTAGCCGTCATCAGATCCTCGTATTCAGGATGCTGCGCCATCTCATAGGTCATAGCCACAGAGTTCATAGAAGGCTTGATGATGGGGTGCTCCACCGGATTCTCAACAAGCTCCCCAAACATGTAAACCTTAAGTTTGAGCTTTTTTAAGCTTTCAATGTACTGTTCCTTTGTCATTAATGCCATGATATCTCTCCCTTTCATTTCACTTTTTCATAATAGCTTTAGTGACATGCACAAATCGTTAAAGCATATATAAACATAAGTAATGCTTTTCTTCCTGAAAAGCCTATTTGCCTATTTATTATATAAGCAATTTTGATGCCAACAAATTTTTCAAAAGTTTTTATCTTTTGCCCTGTTTATTATATTGATTTTTCAAGGTTACAGGATGTCACAGGTAAATTTATCCATTTAATGTAAGGAGCTTCCTGTGCTTCCGAACCGGATTTGAATATATCGTATTGACTTCCGGTTCAGTTTGTAATATGCTTTTGATAAATAAATATATTAAAAGTATAGAAGGGTGTTTATTTTGAATAATCCGGAAATAATTACAAGGCAATACCTCCAGTATACATTTTTGATGGACAGCAAGAGTACACTGTACCCTTGCGATGAGGCCGGCAATGATTTTTTGCAGAAGGCCAACCTGGAAACCATCCACTCCCATATCCAGTGCATCAAGCTTACCGACGCAATTTCCAGCACCACGATAATATTCGACAATACCAGCTATAACCTGAGGGTCATACCGATCGACAATACTTCAGAAACCTTCAACAGCAGCTTATTTGGCGATATAGACGTGGAATATACTATCATACTCCAAAACCAGGCTATTTTTGCAGATGTGATTCAGGCAATGAACCGGGTCCATTTTCACGAAAACTATTTTGACAAGATCCTGGACTCTTATTCCGACGGTATTTTTATCACCGCAGTAGACGGCACTGCAACCTATCTGAACAGTACCTACGAAAGCCTTACCGGCATGAAAAGGGAACAGATCATAGGCAAAAACGTTTACAAGCTGAAATCCGCCGGCTATTTCACACCCCTGGTAACTCCCACTGTTTTGAAAACCAATCAGGTCGTCACTGCCTTTCAGCATTTCAAAACAAATAAATATGCAATAATCACCGGTACTCCCATATATAACAATACGGGAGAACCCATCGTTATCCTTATATGCGCCAGCGCACTGGAATATCCCAATCTTATAAAACCCTCCCAGTATTCGCCGGATTCCTCGGCTCCGATATCAATGCAGCTGTATGATGATAACTCAATAGACATTATTGCTGAAAGCGTGGAAATGAGGCATGCCCTCCAGGATGCATACCGGATTTCCGCATACGATGTCCATGTTTTGATCCTGGGGGATTCCGGCACCGGAAAAGAGGTTGTGGCGACGCTGATCCATACCTCCAGCAAACGAAAGCTTCAGCCTTTCCTGAAAATAAACTGCAGCAATCTTTCCTCCACACTCCTGGAATCGGAGCTTTTCGGCTATGAAGCCGGCTCTTTTACCGGAGCGCTGCAAAAGGGGAAGCCCGGTTTATTTGAAATTGCTGATAAGGGAACGATACTGCTGGACGAGATCGGAGAAATGTCTACCGATTTGCAGGCAAAGCTTTTGCGTGTTTTGCAGAGCGGCGAAATATTCAGGGTCGGAGGCATCAAGCCCATAAAAATCAATGCCAGGCTGATTGCCTCAACCAACCGGGACCTGAAAAGGATGATAGCCGAAGGGACCTTCAGGAAGGACCTGTATTACCGTCTGAACGTCGCTACCATCGTGCTTCCCTCCCTGGACGAAAGAAGGGAGGATATCGCCCCCTTATTGCTGCACTTTCTGTATACCTACAATAAAAAATACGGAATGAATAAAAAATTCTCCCCTGAGCTTATCAAGATACTTGAGGAATATGCGTGGCCCGGCAATGTCAGGGAGTTAAAGAATATCGTCGAGCGTCTGATCATCATGTGTATTGATGATGTGCTGCTTCCCAAGCACTTGTTCACCAAGTATTTTTCCATTGAAATGGCAGAAGAAGATCAAAATATCGTTACGGTGAAAGGCATCCCCAAATTAGCCGATGCCGTAAGCACCGTGGAAAAAATAGTGGTTACCAGGGCCCTGGAAGCGTGTAAAGGCACGCGCAAAGCGGCCGAACTTCTCGGTGTCAGCCAATCAACAATTATGAGAAAAATTAAAGACTATGATATCAATATAAAAAACAGGTAGCCCTGTAAATTGGAAATTCCCGTCGCAGAAAGGAAAATGCCGCTGCTTTACAGCCGGCATTTTCCTTTCTACCTCCTTCCTTGGGAGCTTCTATTTCCCGCTGCAATTCCACAGCTTATCTGCCGTATGTCCCCAGGCGGCAGCAGCATCCCTGCATTTTGCCGAAAGCTCCCGCACATCCTCAGGAGCCTGCAGATCGGTGGAATGGGCTCCGGATCGCTCCACCATATCCACAAGGGCGTCAGGATTGTCCAGCAGCGGGC
>JAEXXN010000308.1 GCA_023405875.1 Bacillota bacterium
ATCCAGAGCAGATACAGGAGTTTTATCCTACTCCCGGTACTCTTTCCACCTGTATGTACTATACCGGGCTTGACCCAAGGACCATGAAGCCTGTATATGTCCCCAAGTCTCCGGAGGAGAAGGCGATGCAGAGGGCCCTGATACAGTACAGGAATCCCAAGAACTACGAGCTGGTGCATAAAGCACTCAGGGCGGCAGGAAGGGAGGACCTTATAGGATTTGACGACAGGTGTCTGATAAAGCCTCCCAGGAATGCAGGAGGCAGGACCCGGACAAAAGAAGACCGGTCGAAGGCACAGTACGGAAGAGACAGGGGACGGGGTAAAAATAGATAGCGGGAATGGGAAAAATAGTATTTGACATGGATAAGCAGGCTATGATATATTTATTTGGAAATTGAGACCATGAAGGTTTCTGAAGCAATTTTTCGTGAACCTGTCATTAATAAATAATCAGACCCATGAAGGGGCTAAGTGTACTACTTCCCTTTAAGGGTCATTTTATTTTTATGAAGGAGCTGATATTATGCATATGGCTGATGCCCTGATCTCGCCGATAGTAGGTGGAACTATGCTGGCTGCCGCTTCCGGTGTTGCGGCTTATTCGGTCAGAAAAATCCAGAATGACATGGATGATAAAAAAATTCCTTTGATGGGTGTAATGGGAGCATTTGTTTTTGCTGCACAGATGATTAATTTTACAATACCGGGAACCGGCTCCAGCGGACACATTGGGGGAGGAATGCTGCTTGCAATATTGCTGGGTCCTTACGCGGGCTTCCTGGCAATGGCTTCCGTCCTGCTTATTCAGGCGCTGGTCTTTGGAGATGGAGGGTTGCTTGCCTATGGCTGCAATGTATTTAATCTTGGTTTTTATACCTGTTTTATAGCATATCCTTTTATTTATAAAGGGCTTACAAGAAAGGGCATTACTTCCGGAAGGATTTTTACAGCCTCAATGGTCTCTGCTATAGTCGGCCTGCAGCTTGGTGCTTTTAGTGTCGTAATAGAGACCCTTTTATCAGGAAAGACTGAATTGCCCTTCGGGACATTTGTATTGCTGATGCAGCCGATACATCTGGCGATAGGCGTGGTTGAAGGGCTTGTGACAGCGGCAACCGTTGTCTTCGTATGGCAGGCGAGACCTGAGATAATAGAAAAAACGGCTGTTGGAGAAGCTCTGGGCAATATATCCATGAAGAAGGTGCTGGCAGGTCTGGCAATCGCAGTAATTATAGTCGGCGGCGCACTTTCCTGGTTTGCATCTGCAAATCCTGACGGTCTGGAGTGGGCTATGGAAAAGACTGCCGGAACAGCAGAGCTTGAGGCGACCGATGAAATCCATACGGTATTGTCTGAAATACAAAGTAAGCTTGCTTTTTTACCTGATTACGGCTTCAGGACAAAAGGCGATGAAGGCATACAGGAACCGGTTGAGCCCGCTGAAGAGGCATGGCCTTCTGTAAGCGCGGGAACAAGTGTTTCAGGTATAGCAGGAGGGCTACTGACACTTTCTCTGTCAGTACTCATAGGATTTTTTGTCAGTATAGCCAAGAAGAGAAGACGGAAAGCTGTAGCTTAAAAAGGTCTTTGGGGTGGGGTAGAAATGATTAATATGCCGGATATAATAAATTCAATATATAATATGAAACTTGTGGATGATCTGGCACAGAAGGATACCTTCATACACAGGCTTCACCCCGTTGTAAAGCTGCTTACCACAGCTTTTTACCTGATTGCGGTCGTCTCCTTCGGACAATATGAAATCAGCGGGCTTCTGCCTTTTGTTTTTTATCCTGTGATGGTCATTGCAATTGCAGAGCTTCCGGTTGCTCCTGTCCTGAAAAGGATATTGCTGGTGGAGCCATTTATCATAGGGATCGGAATACTGAATCCGTTATTTGACAATTATATGGTTTCCTTTGGCGGGATTTCCTTCTCAAGAGGCTGGATCACCTTCCTCTCTATTTTTATAAAAAGCGGTTTAACAGTATCAGTCAGTATTCTGCTGATTGCGACCACAGGAATGGATAGGTTGGCTGAAGCCCTGCGTATGCTTAAAATTCCAAGGATCTTTGTTCTGCAGCTTTTATTGACATATAGATATATAGCTGTACTGGCAGATGAAGTATACAGGCTTCAGAGGGCTTATTCACTCAGGTCGCCCGGGCAAAAGGGAGTACGCCGGAGTGTTTGGGGCTCTTTTGCAGGACAGTTGCTGTTGAGGGCTTTTGAAAGGGCACAGCAGATATACCAGGCTATGAGCCTGAGAGGCTTTACCGGGGAATATAATACCGGTGAGGCTTCAAGGGTGGGCATAAGGGACTTTGCTTATCTGGCCTGCTGGAGCATGTTTTTTATTGCGGCAAGAATATATGATATACCTGCGCTGATAGGTTCATTGCTTATAGGGGTGCTGTAATAGAGCAACAAACGGAACGGTTCTAAACCGTTCCGCTTTTCTATGTCGCATTTTTCTGCTGATGCGTTATAATACATATATAAGGCTGATAATTGGAGGGATAAAATGCGAATCGCAGTTATAGACGGACAGGGCGGAGGTATGGGTAAAGCCATTGTTGAAAAGCTCAGGAAAACATTTGAAGATAATATTGCTATCGTTGCCCTGGGAACTAACTCCCTGGCAACCTCCCTGATGCTCAGATCAGGTGCCCATGAAGGGGCGACAGGTGAAAATGCTATAGTTTACAACGCTTCAAAGGTAGATGTTATTTTGGGCCCCATAGGTATAATCTGTGCAAATTCACTATTGGGTGAAGTGACACCGCTTATGGCAAAGGCTATAGCGGAAAGCCCTGCGAAAAAGATACTTATTCCAATGAACAGATGCAATATAATTATTGCCGGTATTGAAAATAAAACACTCCCGCATTACATTGACGATGCGGTTGAAGCGGTCAAAGCACAGAGGGGTCAAGCAGTATGAGTGAAGCTACTGCTTATCGCTTATTCTCCGCAAGCCTGTTATATAGCTTTCCATCATATGGTCCCTCACCGGGCTGCCGGTCGGCGATGAAATTGCAATCAGATTGTTGACATGCCTGTAATAAATGATGTCGTTTGAAAGCGGAGGCTGTATCACCGCGGGAGGAAGCATGGTAACTATGTCGTTTGTGTTGACTATTCTCATACTGTCTTTCACAACCTCGTTATAGACCTCTGCAAACTTGGGACTGCCAACCCTGGGGCTTCCGAAGTTATACATGGTAGGGGCTTTGAAGTCTGTATTTGAAGCGGTATCCAGAGCGCAAAGCACTGCCAGGGCGCCTCCGAGGCTGTGGCCTGTAATAAAAAGCTGTTTTGAGCTATCAAGTGAGGACAGCACATTCATTATCTGCTGCCTGCAACTGCTGTAAACTGCACTGAAGCCCGAATGGATCTTAAGCCTTATGCGGAGGTAGGGAAAATCGGTTTGCAGTGCCGTAAGATCGGCGATCCAATCGGGGTTGGTCCTGCTTCCTCTGAAGGAGATGACTATGCTTTTCGGTGATTCTATAATAAAGCCGTAGAAGTCAAGTGTATTCATGGGCGCGGCTATTATGG
>JAEXXN010000359.1 GCA_023405875.1 Bacillota bacterium
TATCCTATGGGATCCCTACCTTTATCAGCCGTGGAGAGGGCGCTATGTTTGAGGATGTGGACGGCAATATATTGCTGGATTTTGCCGGAGGTATAGGCGTATTGAATATAGGCTACTGCCATCCGGAGGTTGTAGAGGCTGTAAAAGAACAGTGTGAAAGATTCTTTCATACCAGCATTAATGTGGTACAATACGAACAATACATTCGTTTGGCTGAAAAATTGAATATGCTTGTACCGGGAAATTTCAAAAAGAAAACAATGTTTGTGAACAGCGGAGCAGAAGCTGTAGAAAATGCAATCAAAATTGCGAAAAAGTATACAGGCCGCAGTGAGATTGTTGCATTTACAGGGGCTTTTCATGGCCGGACCGCTTTTACAATGGGTCTGACCAGCAAGGTAAAGCCTTACAAGTTTGGTTTCGGACCTTTCCCCGGCGGAATCCACCGGGCAGAATTCCCGTATATTTACCGCTGCCCCAAAGGAATCCGGGAAGCAGACGCAATCGAATATTATATCGAAAAGCTTCATAATTTTTTCCTGGAAGAGGTAAGCCCTGACGAAGTAGCCGGAATCATCATAGAACCGGTTCAAGGAGAAGGAGGATTTGTACCGGTACCCATTGAATATGTCCGGGAGTTGAGGAGAATTTGTGATGAATATGGAATCATCCTTATCTGTGATGAGGTGCAAACAGGCTTCTGCAGAACCGGGAGGATGTTTGCCAGCGGATATTGGGCGGAACAGGGCATAGAGCCGGATATTGTAACCAGTGCAAAGTCAATTGCCGGGGGCTTGCCTTTAAGCGCCGTTACTGCCAGGGCTGAAATCATTGATACCGCACAAGCAGGCGGAATAGGGGGCACCTACTGTGGAAATCCTGTTGCCGCTGCTGCGGCATTAAAGGTAATTGAGATAATGGAGAGGGAAAAGCTTGCAGAAAGGGCAATCCAAATCGGAAAATATACCAGAGAACGGCTGGAGCAAATGAAGGAGAAGTATCGGATAATCGGTGAAATCAGGGGCTTGGGCTCAATGTTGGCATTGGAGCTGGTAAAGGACCGGAAGACAAAAGAGCCTGCAAAGGCAGAGACCAAAGCCGTCATCGAAGAATGCAACAAGGAAGGTCTGGTTGTTCTGGATGCAGGTGTGAGAGGCAACAACCTGCGTTTATTGATGCCCCTCGTCATTACCGATGAGCAGCTGAGCAGGGGGTTGGATATAATCGGAAAAGCAATTTCTACGGTATCTCAAGCTTGCTGTGGAGATGGGCTTTAAGGAGGGTACCACAATCGATATCAAAAGAGAAAAAGTATGGAAAATATTAAGGGAGAATATAGCTTCAGAAGCCCTTATAAGGCATTGCGCAGCAGTTGAAATCGTTATGAAGGCCTACGCTGTGGAGCTTGGGGAAAACGAGCATTACTGGGGAGCAGTGGGATTGCTGCATGACATAGACTATGAAAGCTATCCGGAAACCCATCCTCTGGAAGCATCAAAAATTTTAAAAAGCTATGGATATGATCAGGACTTTATAGACAATGTATTGTCCCACGGCTTTGATTGGCAGCCCGAGAGAACGCTGCTTCAAAAAAGCCTGGTGGCGGCGGATGCGCTCTCAAGCTTTATCCTTGCCTGTGCCCGGGTGCATCCGGACCGGAGCCTGGACGCACTGGATGCTGAGTTTATCCTGGAGAAAATCAAAGACCCGGCTTTTGCACGTTCCGTCGGCAGAGAGAGGATCTTCGGCTCTGCAAAAGAGCTCGGAGTGGAGCTGAAGGAACACATTGAGTTTGTACGGAGCGCCCTGGCTGCGGGGAGCAAAAAGCCGGAATACCGGATGATCTTAAGGGTATAAAAGATGGTTTGCTTTTTGTCATAATATTTTTCCATTCTGAAATACTTGGCAAGGATATTGCGTGTTGATAAGTATACCCTTACTTTTTAAGGGAATCCACCAAATCATATGAATAAGGAGAGATAAAAATGGCACTGAAAACCAGAGAGCAGTACATTGAAAGCTTGAGAAAGCTGAACCTGAAGGTATATCTGCTGGGGGAGCAGGTGGAAAATCCGGTGGACCACCCCATGATCCGGCCTTCCCTGAATTCCGTTGCAATGACTTACGAGCTTGCGCAGCAAGAGGAATATGAGGAACTGATGACCTCTGTTTCAAATCTGAACGGCGAAAAAATCAACCGTTTTGCACATATCCACCAGAATACCGACGATCTGAAAAACAAAGTGAAAATGCAGCGTCTCCTGGGGCAGAAGACGGCAGCGTGTTTTCAGCGCTGCGTAGGTATGGACGCTGCGAATGCAGTATACAGCACAGCCTATGAAATAGACCAGGCCCATGGAACCCATTACTTCGAAAATTTCAAAAAATACTGGGATTATATTCAAAAGGAAGATCTGGTGGTAGACGGAGCAATGACAGACCTGAAAGGCGACCGGAGCCTTTCACCAAGCCAGCAGTCTGATCCGGATATGTACCTTCGGGTAGTCGAAAGAAGACCGGACGGTATCGTGGTAAAAGGGGCAAAGGCCCATCAGACCGGTATGGTCAACTCCCATGAGGTACTTGTAATGC
>JAEXXN010000397.1 GCA_023405875.1 Bacillota bacterium
GTATTGGTCAACGCTGCTCCGATCATGGTGGATGGCGAGCTCAGGGGAAGCGTGGGGGTAATACATGATATATCGGAGATCAGCAAGCTTTCCGGCGAATTGAAGAATGCCAAGGACATCATAAGAAGCCTGGAGGCGAAATATACCTTTGAGGACATAATCGGCAGCGACCCTCTGCTTATTGAAGCCATCGAGAAGGCGAAGAAGGCGGCGGAGATACCTATAACTGTTTTGCTGAGAGGGGAGAGCGGTACCGGCAAGGAAATATTCGCCCATTCCATACACAATGCAAGTGAGAGAAAATACAGGAAATTTGTCAGGGTGAACTGCTCGGCCATCCCTGAGACTCTTCTTGAGTCAGAGCTGTTTGGCTATGAAGAGGGAGCCTTTACCGGCGCAAAAAAGGGAGGCAGAAAGGGGCTTTTTGAAGAAGCCGACAAGGGGACGATCTTTCTGGATGAAATAGGGGAGATCCCCCAGGGGACACAGTCCAAGCTTCTCCGGGTACTTCAAGAAAGGGAGTTTGTCAGGGTAGGGGGAACAAAATCTATCAGCGTGGATGTAAGAGTAATAGCTGCAACCAACGTTGACCTTGAAGCGGCAATAGACCGCGGCAGCTTCAGGTCGGACCTGTACTACAGGCTCAATGTGCTGCCTATAAAGATTCCGCCCCTCAGGATGCGGAAGGGCGATATATACGATCTGTCCATATTGTTTATAAAAAAATTGAACCAGCAGTACGGGCGCAATATACAGGACATATCACACCAGGCTGTCCGGCATCTCAAGGAATACGACTGGCCCGGGAATGTCAGAGAGCTGGAGAATGTGATCGGACGCGCCATAATAAATATGAAAATAGGTGAAACTATCATTCTTGATTCCCATCTTCCGCAGTTTGAGAGACTGCTCAGGAAAGAGGAGATGATCTCTGATGCTGACGGCGGTTATATGGACACTGCAATGACCCTGGAGGACGTCATGGAAAATGCAGAGAAGAGATATATAAAACAGGTGATAAAGGAATGCAGCAACAACAAAACCAAGGCAGCCAGGGTGCTGGACATATCTCTCAGGAGCCTTTACTATAAGTTGGAAAAATATGATCTTGAATAACAGCTTATAAAATAAACACCGCAACAACCGTAACGGCGAGGGCGCCGTTCCCTACACCGAATTTTGAATAATTGTAGGGAACGACGCCCCCGTCGTTCCTTTGCCTTATAATTCTATTTCAATGAAGTTTTTTCCCGGCTATTTCGTATAAATATATGTTTGCATATATTTTATATTTTGAAGCAATGGATAAATGTGGTAGTATTGTGATGTGGACATTGGTGTCCGCGGTATTGGGGGTAGCAGCAATGAGTATAATCCTGAAGTATATGCTGAGGAATCTATATGAAAAGAAAATGAGGACCTTTCTCATATTACTGGCAATTGCACTGTCTACAGGCGTCTTTTTCGCATCTCTTGCAGTTTCGGACAGCCTGATGAAGACCATCTCTGTTGCCCTGAAGGGGTATTTGGGAGACAGTGATATTATGATCGGGCTGTCTGAAAGGTCGACCTCTCCCTTTTTCTATACTGCCGGAGCGGAAAAGCATAGGGATAAGCTGGAATATATTGTAGGAGAATTAAGTACAGGTGCGTATTACCGGCCTAATAAGAATGAGGAAGTTAATTTTTACATAAAGGGGATCGACCTGGAGGACCTGAACAGGATGAATCCCTACACCATTGAAAAGCAGTCAGGGCTTTATCCCTTTGAAGGCAGGAAGCTTATAATATCGAGTATAACTGCAGAAAAATACGGTATAAAGCCGGGAGATACAATCGCTCTTGAAATTGGAGAAGGCAGATTTAAGTTCCAGGTATGTGGAATAGCTGCGCCGACAGGTCACTTTCAGGGGAGCAGCGATCAGGCTCACGGGGTTATCCCCCGGGATACTCTGAGCTCCATAGTGAATGCCAGGGGAAAGGTCGATTCGATATATGTGAAGCTGAAGAATCCGGAGCAGAAGCAGGAGATGATCGGGCTTCTGTCACAGGAGTATAAGAACTACAGGGTGGAGGAGACTTTTCCCTATGAAATGCTGAAGGCCCAGACCAGGGAAATCAGCATGGTATTCATGATGCTCTCTTCAGTGGTGTTCTTTATGAGCCTGTTTATCGTATATTCCTCCTTTAAGGTCATAACCGCCGAGAGGCTGCCTGTTATAGGTACCTTCAGAAGCATGGGGGCAACAGGCAGGACGGCAAATTTCATGCTGATAGGCGAGAGTGTGCTGTACGGACTCATAGGGGGGATTCTGGGAAATGGCCTGGGAATAGGGATACTGTCCCTTATGGCTTATGTAATGAATCAGATGGTCGCATCCGATGCAGGCATCAGCTTCAATGCGGTGATCGATTTTTCCATTGCCCAGATGGGAATATCCCTGGTTGCCGCAGTACTGCTGTGCATAATGGGCTCTATTGCTCCCATACTCAGGATCCTCAGGATCCCTGTCAAGGACATTGTTCTGAACTTTATTCAGAAGCCCGAGGGCAGGAAGCTGCGAAGGCTCATACTGGGGCTTGTCATATTAGGCATCGCCTTCGGCTGTGCATTGGTTGAAGCTGATGAGCTGAGGCCTGTCGCCGCAGCAGCCGGAATGGTGCTGTCCCTGGCAGCGATAATAATGCTGGTACCCTATATATCGGATGTTTTCATAAGCATTTTTGCGGGAGCGTATTCCTTCATTTTCGGCAGTATAGGAGTAATAGCCGCCAAAAATCTTAAGAACAACAGGAACATTTTAAGCAGTATTTCAATGCTTGCTATAGGTATGTCAAGCCTTCTTATGATAAACACTGCCGGTTACGACTCGGCTGTAAGCATAAATGACAGGTACAAAAACACAAGGTATGATATAGAGATATACATCGGAAGGGCGGACCGCAATTTCATGCGCCTTGTTGACAATGTCGAGGGAGTATCCGATGTGTACGGCGAGTATTCCTTCTACCGTGTGGAGCTTGAGGATAGCGAGGAATATATAACCCAGTTTATAGGCATAGACAGGATGAAATTTCTTGATTTTTTCAACCTGGAAATGAACGGAGACCCCCAGGAGGCGTTCAAGAAGCTTGATGAAGAAAGAAGCCTGCTTATTTCCAAAACCCTTGGCGAGACACTGAAGGTCAAGGTTGGAGATTATGTAAGGCTGGAGACCCAAAGCGGACCAAAAGCATACAAAATAATAGGGATCTTCAACAAGCTGATCTATGAGGGACAAAACTGTGCTCTGGCTTCCGACCGGTTTGTCAAAGCGGATATGAAGGCGGACACGTACTCAACGGTATATGTAAAAACGGATAAAGCCCCTGAAGAGGTAGCTCAAAGCCTGCGGGAGGAGTTTAAAAGATGGTGGCCTTATATAACGACGATGGAGGAGCGGAAGAGTGAGAGCATGAAGAGCAATCAGCAGAGCATGCTGCTGATGGGCGGGTTTTCAGCCCTGGCATCGGTGATAGGCATATTCGGGATACTGAACAACCTCATGCTGAGCTTTATTGAAAGAAAGCACTCCTTTGCGGTGTTCAGATCGATGGGAATGAGCAAGCGGCAGATGATAAGGATGATATTTATTGAATCGGCTACCGGAGGCCTGATCGGGGGAGCCATAGGAGTATTGGGCGGGGTGATATTGATTACCATGATAGCAGGGGTGGATAACATAGGAAATATACATTATCCATTGAATACGTTTATACTCTATTTATTGGTAGGCGCGGCCATAATGCTGGCGGCATCCATAAGCCCGGCGCTTAAAACCTCCAGGCTGAACATTATAGATGAAATAAAGTTTGAATAGAGCCTATTGTAAACGGCAGTCGATATTTTGCAAGAAATTGCATATATATTTAATGTTTGCAAAAAAATGCATGCAATTATATGCAAAATACAATCAGCTCTAAAAATTGTCAGCAGCAAAGAACATATTTAAATATTTATCTAAAAAAATTTAATAAGTGTTACCAATATTTTTTAATCTGTTATTCACGACCAGGGGCTAAATAACAGGTTATCGTTTTTTTTGACAGAGTTTGTGGCACATTATTTGCATAAATATAAATCTGAAAGTTCTATTTTAAAATGAAATATGCAGGGAACGGCCCCCGTGCCGTTCCGTAGAAGAATTCTTAAGCAGAAGAATATAAGGGGGCGGTGGGACTGTGGCAAGAGAATATATACTGGTGATCAATCCCGGGTCTACCTCTACAAAGGTAGCAATTTTCAAGAATGAAGAAAACCTGTTTCAGAAGAACCTCAGTCATTCGGCAGAGGAAGTGGCCGGCTTCGCAAGAGTAACCGACCAGTTTGAGTACAGGGAAAGGATGATACTGGACTGGCTGAAGGAAATAGGAATTTCTACAGGCAGCCTGGCTGCCGTGGTCGGCAGGGGAGGACTCCTGAAGTCAATGCCTGGCGGAACCTATAAGGTTACAGATGTAATGATAGAGGATCTGAAAATCGGAATCCAGGGGGAGCATGCCTCAAATCTCGGAGGCATTATAGCAAAGGGCATAGCGGAGCAGGAAGGCATTCCTGCCCTTATAGTAGATCCAGTGGCATCGGATGAGCTTGAGGACATTGCCAGGATATCCGGGCTGCCGGAGGTCCCCAGAAGGTCCCTGGTACATGCTTTGAACATCAAGGCTGTTGCCAGAAGAGCTGCAAGGGATATGGGAAAAAGCTACACCGACTTCAACTTCATAATTGCCCATCTTGGAGGGGGAATATCAATTGCACCCCTTAATAAAGGAAGGATCGTTGATGTAAGCGGTGCAGACGACGG
>JAEXXN010000425.1 GCA_023405875.1 Bacillota bacterium
AAGTGTACCACCGGCAATAGCATAGTTTGCAAAGGAAGCCGTTGCCTCTCCCTTGACTTTCAGAGATATGCCTATGAAGACCATACAAACAAGCAGGGTTATAACCCAAATACTAACAGTTAATTGCATACAAAAAACACTCCTTCCTGGTTAATCATAAAATAATTCTTGAGGACACCTAAAATAATAACGACCGGACATACCTGGAGAAAACCTTCATAGAACACCCCCTAATTCATATTAGTCAGTGTAAAAGCGTGTGTCGGATTTGAGCTACTCATCATGTGATTAGTAGATTAATTAAAGAATAGTATTATTATTCATAATTGTCAATAAAAATCACAAATAAATTTGAAAATTATGAATAATATGTTTTTTTATATGTTCCATTAATTCCGTTGAATTCGCGCTATTACCGGGTATAATGCTTAATCGGGTCCATTTTACATATAGGAAAATTTATATTGACTTCAACTTCATAAAAAAATATAATGAAATTGAGTTACTCATCACATGATGAGCAGTATGTGTGAAGGAGGATCATAATGAAAAAATATTGTGTAGCAGTAGTAGGTGCTCTGGGTGCTGTAGGCAGTGAAATGCTGAAGACCCTGTCCCAGAGGGATTTTCCCATTGAACGCATCAAACCGTTGGATATCAAAGCCAACGCAGGGAAAACCATCTTATTCAATAATCAGCCCGTTGAAATAGAGGAGGCAAAGAAAGGTGCTTTCAAGGATGTGGATATTGCACTTTTTTCTGCAGGAGGAGATGCGAGTCTTGTCCTGGCACCCATAGCTGTTGACGAAGGTGCAGTAGTTATCGACAACAGCAGCGCATGGCGGATGGACCCAAAGGTACCCCTTGTCGTTCCGGAAGTCAACCCCCAGGACCTTGCGTGGCACAAAGGCCTGATTGCAAACCCCAACTGCTCTACAATTCAAATGCTGGTGGCACTGAAGCCCTTGCATGATAAATACAGGATCAAGAGGATCATAGTGTCCACCTACCAGGCTGTTTCGGGAACCGGACAAAAGGCCATTGACGAATTGGACCGGCAGGTAAAGGAATACGCAAGCGGCATCAAGCCGGGGGTCAATGTATATCCCCACCAGATTGCCTTCAATGCCCTGCCTCATATAGACATATTCATGGAAAACGAATATACCAAAGAAGAAATGAAAATGGACAATGAGACAAAAAAGATCCTTGACAAGTCTATCAACGTCTCTGCAACGGCAGTCAGGATACCGGTGTTCCGCGCCCATTCGGAATCCATAAATATCGAGACGGAAAAACCGGTAGACGTTAATGAAGCACGTGCTATCCTCGCAGCGGCTCCAGGTGTCAAGCTGGTTGACGACAACAGCACCTACCTGTATCCTATGGCAATTGATGCTGAAGGAGCTGATGAAGTTCTTGTAGGAAGGATCCGCAGGGATTTTTCGGTGGAGAACGGGCTTAACCTGTGGGTCGTTGCTGATAACCTCAGGAAGGGTGCTGCCTTGAATGCCGTCCAGATTGCAGAGGAATTGCTCAGACAGCAGCTTGTATAGGGAGGTGGCCGATATGGGCATTGTTGTCCAGAAGTATGGAGGTACCTCAGTTGCTTCGGAGGCTGCCCGGCAGTCCATACTCCGGCATGTAAAAAAAGCGAGGCAGCAGGGGAAAGATGTGGTGCTTGTGGTTTCTGCCATGGGCAGGAAAGGCGATCCCTATTCCACCGATACTATAATCAGCCTTATGGAAGCTATAAATCCTCACATAGAGCCTGCAAAAAAAGATTTGCTGGCTTCCTGCGGCGAAACTATATCCTGCTCACTTATAGCGCACTTCCTGGATACCAACGGTATAGAGGCGGAAGCCATGACGGGATTTCAGGCGGGTATCCTTACAACCGACGACTTTAACAACAGCGATATCATAAGCATTGATACGGCCAACATACATAAGTACCTCAGCAAGGGCAAGGTGCCGGTTATTGCAGGCTTCCAGGGCATCACCGGCGATGGAAGGATCACCACCCTTGGCCGCGGAGGAAGCGATACTACTGCTGTAGAATTGGGCGGTTATCTCAAGGCAGAGGTGGTCGATATCTTCACAGATGTGCCCGGGGTGGCTTTTGTTGATCCCAGAGTGCTTCCCTCTGCCGAATATATCAGAAGTATTTCCTGCGAGGATATGTACAAGCTCGCAAGCAACGGAGCAAAGGTGATCCATCCCCGTGCCGTAAGTGCGGCAAGGAAATTCGGTGTTCCGGTACGTGTCCGCTCCACATATGACGATGGCGAAGGTACACTGATAACCGACAAGCCGACAATTACCGAAAAAAAGATCATCGGTATCGCCCTGGATAAGACGTACAACGGAATAACCGCCGCGTACATTCTTCCCCATCCCGAATATGCAGCTCATATAAAAGAGAAAATCGAAAATGAAATTTCCAATAAAGCTATTCAGGTGTTGGAAAAGGTTTATTATGACGACAGCATTGAGCTGTTGATGGAAGGCAATCAGGTTGCGGACAATATCCGCCTGATCCAGCTTCTCGCCTGATTTCACAGGGACAAGAGGTTAACGAAAGCTCTTGTCCCTGTATATTTCATACCACCTGAGCCAAAGGGTAAAAAGCCCCGATGCAAAGGTAAGTGAAAAGCACAATATCCATAATTCAAACAGTCCGTGAGCGGCTATGAATTTTCCGAAAAAATAAGGACCGGCGGCAGCTCCCGTAAAGCTTATCATATTGATAATTGCGTTGAACCTGCCCCTGTGGGTTATTGGAGAATGATTGGCCATATATGCTCCTGCGTTGGTGGCTTCCAGCACCTCGCCGACTGTGAATATCAAGGCGGAAAGGAGAAACAAGGGCAGTGTATCAATGAAACCTATCATTCCAAAGCCTATCGCATAGAAAAAGCCTGCAAATGCTATATTTACCAGGGGCTTCAGCTTTAAGGTGAGCTTTGTCGCAGGCATTGTGAATACTATGACCACAAAGCCCGTAAATGACATGATTATGCCGAAATACTTCGGCCCCAGGCTGCCTCCGAAGGTCTGGGCCAACTGAAGCGGTATTGCAAAGCCTATGCATGAATATACAAACTGATTGACAAGCCTGCCTATACTGAAAAGCATAAGTACAGGCCTTTTCATCAAAGCTGAAAAAACGCTTCCCTCCTCCGCCGCCTCTTCATCATCTTCAGCTTCCTCCTGCTCTGCAGTGCACATATCAGGCATCGTCTCTTCAATAAAGAGCCATATAAGCACCAGGGATATCATTATTGCAAAGGTATTTCCAAAGAAAATCCAGTTTGTGTGATTCTTGTAAAGAAAGCCTGCTATCATAGGACCAATTGCAAAGCCTATATTTGTGCCCATATAAAGCAGCGAAAATGCCCGCACCCTGTTATCCTTACAGGTAATATCGGTTATCATTGCAGAGCTTACCGTCTGAGCTGCACCGGTAAACATCCCCGATAGTATGAGCAGAAAAGGTATAAGGATTGAATTGCCCAGAAAAGGGCATGGCATAAAGCATAGCGCCGACAGGAGCAGAAAGCCCGTCAGCAGTTTTTTTCTTCCGATGCGGTCAGTAAGCTTTCCGCCTGCTATGGAACCCACTGCCTGACAAACCGCGCTTAGCAAAAAGAACTCTCCTGCCGTTTCAGTATTGAAACCCATCCGCTCTGTCAGGAAAAATGTAAGAAACGGATATACAAAATTGCCCATGGCACTTACTACCCGGACAATAAAAAGGACATATATAGACCTGGGCAGGCCCGAATATATGCTTAGTCTTTTATCTAACCCCACTGTATTACCTCCCTGTTGAATTCCCCATAAAGCTATTTAAGCACTTAATTCAAAAAACTTCAATATTCACAATTATTCTATTATGGTATACTAAATTGAAACAATATTGTAAAATATAATTTAAGGATTATTCATTAATGGAGGTTTTTATGGACATAAATGGACTTAAGGAGTTGAAAATTGGGAATCTTACTGCCAGGCTGCCGATAATCCAGGGAGGCATGGGAGTGGGAATATCTCTATCCGGCCTTGCAGCAGCAGTGGCAAACGAAGGTGGTGTAGGAGTCATAGCAGCGGCAGGAATAGGTATGCTGGATTATGACTTTTCCATTAAATTTCTTGAAGCCAATATTACAAGGCTGAAGAGCGAAATCAGAAAAGCCCGTGAAAAGTCAAAAGGTATAATCGGCGTAAACATTATGGTTGCCCTTTCCAACTATGCAGATTTTGTAAAGGCTTCAATAGAAGAAGGTATTGATATAATCTTCTCCGGTGCCGGCCTTCCGCTGAACCTTCCCCAATATCTTGAAGGAAAACACGATACCAAGCTTGTACCTATTGTATCCTCCGCCAGAGCTGCCGGTGTCATTTGCCGAAAATGGCTGGACAAGTACAATTATCTGCCTGATGCGGTGGTTGTAGAAGGTCCGAAGGCGGGAGGGCATCTTGGCTTTAAGGAAAACCAGATCTTTGACGAAGCTTTCTCTCTTGATAAAATAGTACCCGAGGTAGTGAAGGAATTAAAGCCTTTTGAAGATAAGGCGGGAAGACCTATTCCGGTCATTGCCGGCGGAGGCATATATTCCGGCGAGGATATTTACAGGATAATGAAGCTGGGCGCTTCCGGAGTCCAAATGGCTACACGCTTTGTTACTACTGAAGAATGTGACGCCTCAATAGCTTTCAAGAATACCTATATAAATGCAAAAAAGGATGACATTGCAATAATCAAAAGTCCTGTGGGCATGCCGGGCAGGGCAATAAGAAACACCTTCACTGAAGACATTTCAAGGGGTGCCAACAAGCCCTTCAAATGTCCTTACCACTGCATAATTACCTGTGACTACAAGAACAGCCCTTATTGCATAGCCCTTGCCCTTACAAATGCACAGAAGGGCAAGCTTGAGAGCGGCTTTGCCTTTGCAGGTGAAAATGCATATAAAGCCGACAGAATAGTATCTGTCAAGGAACTGATGGCTACGCTGCAGCAGGAGTATAAGACGGCTGCCGAAAATGATCGATGAGCCTGTTATTAAAAGCCCGACTATGTGTTTCGATAACGCACAGTCCGGGCTTTTTCCCATCAATGTATAAAACCGTTCAGCCTTCCAACATGCCCGCGGTCCTCGTCCAGTATGTCCTTTATCAAGCCGAGGCTTTCTTCATCCAGATCCCCCTTCACTACCTCCTCGGCCATCCTGATACCTCTGTACTCACCCACTCCTGCATCCGTCAATATGTCGTTGGCAGCCTCGCTGTTTCTCCTTGCCAGCTTCTTGATATCAGCCATTGCGCCTATCCAGCCGGGACCTTTTACCGGTTTTCCTCCGAGATTGATTATCCTGCGGGAAACCAGTGCGGCATGCTTTATATGATCCTCCTGGATACTCTCCAATTCTTCCTTTATTTCAGGATCTCTGATTCTGTCCAGAAATTCATCATATGCTTTTATGGCCATGTACTCGCCCTTCAAATATGCATTAAGCTCTTTTACAACCTTTTTGTCCACAATTACCACTCCTACATAATATATACTGATTCTATACTGCCCTCTTAAAGTGCATTTATCCATAGAATATATGCAGGTACAGTGTGCTGAACAAAACCGGAGCACTCTTTGTTAAAAAAATAACCATTTACATTATGGAATAGTAGTGATAAAATACTAATAGAAATTGAATATAATCTTCAGGGCAGGGTGAAATTCCCGATCGGCGGTAATACGGCAGTTGTGCTGTTAGCCCGCGAGCGAAAGCAGACCCGGTTTGATTCCGGGGCCGACAGTAAAGTCTGGATGGAAGAAGATGCATTTTTTGAGTTTATGACATTCCCTGAGATTATTTTTCAGGGAATTTATTTATTTTGGAGGTTTTTATATGAGCAACAAAACAAACAAACTAGTCAGGATAGGCGTGCTTTCAGCACTTTCAATAGTGTTGGTAATGCTGGTCAAGTTCCCCATCATACCCTCGGCACCCTTTCTGGAGTATGAGCCAGGCGATGTTCCGATGCTTGTAGCCGCTTTTATGTATGGCCCTATAGCCGGATTGGCAATGACAGTCATCGTATCGACCATACAGGCATTTACCGTCAGTGCGGCTGCCGGTTGGGTAGGTCTGGTAATGCATATAATAGCGACAGGGACCCTTGTAGTGGTATCAGGCTCGATATACAGAAGATTCCACACCTTTAAAGGAGCCTTTGCAGCACTGGCAGCAGGCTCGCTGTGCATGGTTCTGGTAATGATACCCTCTAATCTGTTTTTCTCGGTAAGGTTCTACGGCATCCCTTATGATGCGGTTGTAGCAATGCTTCCAACTGCGATCTTACCCTTTAACCTTATCAAGTCCCTGGCAAATTCCCTCATAGTAATTCTGGTTTATAAGCCATTGACCAGATTCCTGAAGGGCTCGGAAATAACTCAGAAAAATCCCGTATAGTGCTTAAAGGAACACCTTTTGGTGTTCCTTTTCATATTACCTATGCTTTTGT
>JAEXXN010000463.1 GCA_023405875.1 Bacillota bacterium
TTTTATTCCCCCTACTTGTTTATGTTGAGTATTTCATATTTGATTATACCGTCAGGTACAATAATATCAACGATACTTCCTATGGATTTGCCTATCAGGGCCTTACCTACGGGAGATTCATTGGAGATTTTGAGATTAAGCGGGTCTGCTTCGGCAGAGCCTCCGATGGTATATTCAACCTCATCTCCGAGTTCTATATCCCTGAGGGTGACCTTGCAGCCGACACTTACCGTATCTGTCTGTATATCATCCTCATCAATTACCTTTGCAGTTTTCAGTATGTTCTCAATCTGCGCTATTCTTCCCTCTACAAAAGCTTGCTCATTTTTTGCTTCATCATATTCGGAGTTTTCGGATATGTCTCCAAAAGCCAATGCCTGCTTTATTCTAAGCGCTATTTCTGCCCTTCTCTTGCTTTTTAGGAAATCCAACTCCTCTTCAAGTTTAGCCAGACCTTCTATTGTTAGTATGTTTTGTTTGCTCACAGTCTCCTGCCTCCCGTTTCATAAGATTTTGTGCGGTTTTGCGCACACTGGAAAATGCATCCGGTTAGGTGAAAATTTAATAATACCAAAGGGAACACTTTATGAAGCCCCGACCTGAATTCCATATTGAAAGCACTTACACCATTACATAACGGCATAGTGCTGCTTCAATGACGATCAGAGAAAAATTTTTACAAAACTCATACATTCCCATTTCACAAAATGCTTTATACACATAAAATCTGGCTTGTGACCCAGCCAGTACAATGAAACCCTATATGTTATCTGCATATTGGACACACCCAAGTATAGTAGTATAAATAATATGCTCTCAAAATACTTTTTTATGCTGTGGATGTATTACTATTATCCATTTTCTTTCTTAACGCGGTATTTTAAGGCTCAAAAAGTATCCTCCGGTATTTTATGCAATAACCGTATTACAAAACAATTCCAATACTTCAAAATCATATTTTCTGATTTAATAGGCCGCCTGGTTCCGCGTTAAATCTTAACAAGGAGACCCGGTAATTTTACTTTCTATTGACTTTATTTGTCTATTATAATGTAGTAGTTTACGTATGTCAAGTATTAGTCGGCGGCACCGTTCAAAGCATTCTGAAACATGTCCCTTCCGTGCTTCCGCGAAAAATAAATGTAGGGAAATCGCCTTATAAAATCCAGTGTGCTTTTTTCCCTATAGTAGTGCCTTAATATACTAAGGAGTTCATCGTTGAAGGATAGATATACATTGTCTTCACCCATTTTTTCAATGCTTTCATACCAGAGGACCACTTTGCCGATCTTATCAAAATCCCCGGCAGCAGCATTATCGCCGATCAGTATTTTCCCGGATAGGCTATCCTGTACTGTATGGAGTTCCACGCTGTTATCGGCCAGGATTATCTCGCTTTGTGATACAGCCTTCCTCAGGTCCTTTGTAAATACAGCCGAGATGCCCTTTTCAGACATAAGCCTTTCAAAGATATCCTTCTTTATGGCATCGTCCATTTTTCCATGCTCATAAACCATTACGGCAGCCGTTTCCCCAGACATTGTGCTTATATACTGATAACCTATCGATTCCCCTATGAAGCACATGCTTCTTTTCAGAAGATTGACATTTCTTTCGGAAGAAAGCTTTATTAACGCTCCCAGGTCCTTTATTGCCCTTATTTCATCAATACTGCCCCTTTCTACCCTGCTCTCAATATGCGACAGTCCTCCCTCAATATAAAGTCCGGTGTTACGTCCCAGGAAAAAGCTGATATCCTTCTCAAGGCAAATGCTCTCCAATGACTTGGCCAGCTTTCTGTTGGACGAGGGGTTTTCCATAACAGGGCAAAGGATCATATGGACGCTTACCTTATCCTCTGCTTCTCCCACCTCAATAATCTGCTTTATTTGCGGGACAGCAAAAAATTTCAATAGTATCGGAAGAGAGCTCCTTTTAAAAATAATTATTGCACCACTATACATAGAATCCCCTCCGAAATATTGAAACTTTATTCAATGGGCGCCAGCGCGAATTGCGTACCGAAATGCGGGCGGCATAGGCGTTCCTTGCCCATGACCTGTGCATCGCGCTGCTAGCGTTTGATAAATGCCACAGGCAGGTTTCCATATAATAATATTAACAGCTCTCCGGATATATTCAGGATATTTCACGAAAAACATTGAAATGCTCCACCCTGGGTCTGAAATTTATTTCCTTCAGCACTCTCAGGTAATCCTCAGAGGTTATCTCCTCAATGCCTTTGCCTATCAGCGCCACCAGAAGCGCTTCAATTACATTGGTGCCGAAGGACCGGCCTTCCAAGTCGGGGGTGGAGGTGACAAGGGTACTTACCCCGCACTTTTTGAGCCAGTCTATATCCTCCTCAGTCACTGTGTTTGTAACAACCATTTTACCCTGCATGCCATCAGGCATATACTGCCTTATATAATGAAAATCACCTGCGATTATATCTGCATCACAAAAGAATTTATCCAGCTTCCCTGCCCGGCTTGTATCCCTGTTCTGCTCCTTCCCTGTGGGATAAAGCATTTCAAAAGGCAGGCGGCAGGCAACAGGGGCAATTATACCTGCTATCCTGTCCAGCATTTTCAGGGACCTTATCGGTATGTTTATTCCCAGGGCTACCATAAGGTCTCCCAGTACAAGCTGACAACCCAGGTCATTAAAGCCTTCAGCCATACCGTACCTGTCAATTGCAGGCAGTACAAACACATTTTTTCCCTTGAGCCTTTCCACATTATCATTTATAAAAACCGGAATCTCCTTTTCGAGGGAGGTTTTGAGGCCTGAACCGTCAACCATTGGAGTGATCCTGGCAGCTTCCCTGATAGGCATTGCATCCTTGATTTTATACCGGGCCTTCCCGGCATTAAGGTATACATCGATGCCTCCCATTCCAAAGGCATCCACCTTCCCATCCAGCTCTTTTATAAGCTCGATTGCTCTGGCAATATCACCATCAGTTCCTATTCTCTCAATTATTATTTTTTCATTGTTGATCTCGATGGATACTTTATGATCCCTTTTGGAGGAACCTATACTTATGCTTACTATGTGTTTCATCAAATCTTTCCTTTCAATATCATTAATATGTCCGCCAGAATATCCAGGTTCACATTTACATCTTCCTTTATCGGGGATTTCCCTATGTCCATCTCTATTGCCTTGTTGTCCAGCAGCTCTCTGGCTATCCTGTTTCTGTAATCAGAGCCCATGACAATGACATTATCAAAGCTTCTGAACTTGTTTATAAGCTCCATTATCTTGTTTGAAAGCTGCACGCCGCTGCAGTCGTTCACAAACTCCGTCCTTTCCTTTTCAGACATCAGTATGAAATACTCCACCCCATATGCCTTAAGTACCTCTTCAACCTCTGCCTTGTTCTTTATGGGAAAACCTACTGCCGCTATACTGCTTCCCTTTCTGATCTCCCCCAGGCCCTCCAGCCGGGAAATAAAGGTCCTCTCGACTCCCAGCTTCTCCGCCACCTCCTGCTGTGAAAGCCCCAGCATGCGGTTCTGCAGTATCTCCATCGCTTTGTTGTTTATCTTTGTCAGGCTTATTACCTTATCGCCAATTCTTATCAGATCCATTTTATACACCTCAAACATTCATATTGTTTACTGTGCACCGTTTTGTATACAACTTTATTGTAATACTTATAGACTTTGTTTACAATATATGCCATCGGTGAAATATTGCGGAACGACACGGGGGTCGTTCCCTACAAGTATAAAGTGTAAATAAATTAAACTCCCGGAAGTAGAATTCCGGGAGTTTAATTTATTTACACTTTATATAAGCAAGATATTCATATAACAAAGCTTTCACCTCTGCGCAGGTGTTCATTTTAAATATCTCAGACTTTATACGGGCTGATCCGGGAATACCCTTGAGGTACCAGGCTGCGTGCTTGCGCATCTCCTTTACGCCTATCCCCTCTCCCTTAAGAGCCGTGACCATATCCAGGTGTGTGATGATAGCCTCGATCCTTTGGTCATGGGAAGGCTCAGGAAGCAAGCTTCCTGTGCGGAGATACTCCAGGACCCTTCTGAATATCCATGGGTTGCCCTGGGCGCCCCGCCCTATCATTACAGCGTCGCAGCCTGTTTCTTCAAGCATTCGCCTTGCATCCTCAGGCTTTGTTATGTCGCCGTTTCCTATTACAGGTATCCCGACAGCAGCTTTGACCTGCTTTATTATGCTCCAATCAGCAGTACCGCTGTAAAACTGTTCTCTCGTCCTGCCATGAACAGCCACTGCCGCGGCTCCTTCAGAAGCTGCAGCAACAGCAATCTCCACTGCATTTACCGAGCCCTCATCCCAGCCCTTTCTGATTTTTACCGTAACGGGCACTTTTACAGCCTTAACAGTGGCCCTTACAATGTCCCTTACAAGCTCCGGCTTTTTCATAAGCGCACTGCCGTCGCCGTTTTTTACTATCTTGGGGGTAGGACAGCCCATGTTTATGTCTACAATTGCAGCCCCGCCGGCTTCTGCATGCTTTGCAGCCTTTGCAACCAGCTCCGGCTCGCTTCCGAAGACCTGTACCGCCGCAGGCCTTTCCTCCGGGGCTATCTCCAGCAATACTGCGGTATTATCGCTTTTATAATGCAGGCCTTTGGCGCTTACCATCTCGGTATAGGTGAGTCCGCAGCCCTGCCTTTTGCACAGTATCCTGAAGGATACGTCGGTAACTCCCGCCATGGGAGCCAAAAATATATTATTGTCGAGCATTACACTCCCTATTTGCATTATAATTTACCTTTCTCCAACGGAACGGCACGGAGGCCGTTCCCTACACGCTTTCCCGGTTTCTTTCATAAATTATTCTCAGACCTTCCAGGGTGATCAGGCCGTTTATTGTGTCGACTGTTCTGGATTCTGAGGCTATAAGCTTTGAAAGTCCTCCTGTTGCAATTACCTTTGTATCGGGATCTCCCAGCTCGCTCTTCATACGTTCCACTATATAATCAACCTGTCCCACATGCCCATAAATTATTCCTGCCTGCATGCTGTTGACGGTATTCTTGCATATTACCGCACCCGGCTTTGTCAGCTCAACTCTGGGCAGCTTGGCAGTTCTTTGAAAAAGAGCATCCATGGATATCCTTACACCCGGGCATATGGCGCCTCCAAGGTATTCTCCGTTTTTTGACACCGCACTGAAGGTGGTTGCCGTACCAAAGTCAACAATTATCAACGGGCCTCCATACAATTCGTATGCGGCAATAGCGTCTACGATCCTGTCGGCGCCTACTTCCTTTGGATTGTCATATTTGATGTTCATGCCCGTTTTTATACCTGGGCCCACAATAAGCGGTTCCTTATTGAAATATTTTCTTGTCATATGCTCCATAGTATACATTATAGTGGGCACAACAGAGCATATCACTACGTCCTCAATATCCGCGAATTTAAACCCGTGCAGCTCGAAGAGCTGGTTGATTATCATTCCATATTCGTCTGAGGTTTTATCCGCATCGGTTTTTACTCTCCAAAAATTAAGAAGCTTTTTACCCTCGTAAATTCCCAAGACAATATTGGTATTACCAACATCAATAACAAGTATCATATTATTCCTCCTGTTTTATCGGGCGGCACCGGAACCGGTCCCTGTGAATGAAAATATTGTAGCATTGCGGTATTGATTTTTCAATAGCATTATCATATATATCCGGTAAGTCCCCTGATCGATACCTCTCCTGACATGACCTCCCTCAGAGTTCCGTCCCCAAGCCTTACCACCAGGTGGCCTTCCTCTGAAATGTCAACAGCCCTGCCTGTGAGCTCCTCTTTTTTACTGATTACACGTATTTCTTTCCCCAAAACCGCAGATTTATCCTTATATTCCTCAAGAAAAAAGCTTATACTGCCTTGCCGCACAAAATCCCTGTAAAGCTGTTCAAATTCCAGCAGTACAGAGGCAAGCACCGCCTTTCTGGAAACAGTATCACCCTTTTCAATGCTTATTGATGTGGCAACATCCGAAACCCCGGGTCCGAAATCATCGACGCCGAGATTGGCATTTATTCCGATTCCGATAATGACATACTTTACTTCATCTTCCTCCGCGCTCATTTCAGTGAGTATACCGCAAAGCTTCTTTCCTCCGGCCACAATGTCGTTAGGCCATTTTATCCTTGCTTCAAGCCCGCAGCAGGACCAAAGCCCCTTTACAACGGCACAGGCAGCAACGATGGTAAGCTTTGGCGCATCAAAAGGAAGTATGTCCGGCTTCAACATAATGGTCATCCATATGCCCTTTCCCCCGGGAGAGACCCAATCCCTTCCCAGCCTTCCCCTTCCGGCAAGCTGTTTCTCCGCTATTATTACCGTTCCGTCGCTGAAAGCCTTTTCAGCTGCTTTTTTTGCATAGGTGTTTGTAGAATCAACGCTGTCCAGGTATACTATACTCCTTCCGATAAAGCCGGTATTCAGGAAAGGCTCCAGCTCTTCCAGGGTAAGTATGTCGGGACTGCCTACCAGCTTGTAGCCGCTGTTGGTCTGGGATTCTATATCGTAGCCCTCACTGCGGAGCCTTTTGATATGCTTCCAGACAGCAGTTCTCGATATCCCGAGCTTTTTACTCATCTCTTCACCGGAAACCGGCTGTCCGTTATTTGACTTCAGTTCCTCAAGTATCTTGTTTTTCATACTCCACCTCACTGCATTCCCTGCGTTCTATTACTATTTTACTATATTTCAGTATTAATTCAACTTGTCGGAGCTATAAGTCCATATCAGCCAAATTCGATTGTAATAGGGTCCCGATAAAAAGGCAGACACCTCCATTGAAGTGCCTGCCTCTTTATATTATTCCAGGGAATTATGCCAGTGCAAAAAGTACTTGGCCTGTATTTACGGAATCCCCCTGGGTTATACCAACTGATGCTATAGTGCCGTCAACTCCGGACATTATTTCATTTTCCATTTTCATTGCCTCAAGTATGCAGAGAAGCTGTCCCTTCTTAATTGTATCCCCGACTTTTACATTAACGCTGAGGATTGTACCCGGCATTGGTGCTGTTACTGTGCTTGCGCCGGCAGGAACCGCAGCAGGTGCTGCCTTTGGAGCCGGTGCAGGTGCTGCTGGCGCTGCTGCCTTCGGTGCTGCGGGAGCAGGAGCGGCTGCCTTTGGCGCCGGTGCTGCGACTGGTGCTGCTGCGCCATCCTTCAGCTCTTCTACTTCTACCTCATAGCTTTTTCCGTTAACATTTATCATAAATTTTCTCATGTGATGTTCCTCCTCAATTTATATTAGAATCTGCCGGCCATTTGTTCCGTCCTGCTGACCTTGCCCCACACAGGAGTCAGATCGTCAACACGTCTGATATTTTTCACCACTATGCTGCTGTTTCCGCCAAGGCAGGCTATCACTGCGGCGGTGATTACAGCAACGAGCTCTTCATCATCAGCGGCTGCGTTACTCGGAGCGGGCACTTCAAGCTCTTCAACCGCACTGACTCCAATCGTCGGTGAATCCTCTTTATTATTTTTCTCTGACAGCTTGTTCCTGATGATCAGAAATGCGACACCGATCACAAGAACAATCACTAACCAGGTAGTACCACTTAAATTACCCATTATTTCACCCCATCGCTCTTATTATACCGGGAGGTTGCCATGCTTCTTTGCCGGCCTGTTTTCTCTCTTGCTTGCCAGCATTTCAAAGGCGCTTGCCAGTCTCTGCCTAGTCTCCGACGGCTCTATGACTGCATCCACATAGCCCCTGCCTGCTGCAATATACGGTGTGGCGAACTTATCCCTGTATTCCTGTATCTTTTCGGTGCGGGCCTGGGCAGGATTTTCCGCGCTCTCGATATCCTTCTTGAATATGATATTTGCTGCTCCTTCAGGTCCCATAACTGCGATTTCCGCCATAGGCCATGCGAAAACCATATCCGCACCCAATTCCTTGTTGCACATTGCAATATATGCTCCGCCATAGGCTTTTCTGACAATTACGGTAACCTTCGGCACTGTTGCCTCTGAATAAGCATAAAGCATTTTGGCGCCATGCCTTATGATCCCGCCGTATTCCTGGTTTGTCCCCGGAAGGAAGCCCGGAACGTCGACCAAATTGAGTACAGGAACATTAAAGGCATCACAGGTTCTTATAAATCTTCCGGCTTTGTCCGAAGCATTTATATCAAGGCAGCCAGCCAGAACCTTAGGCTGGTTTGCTATTATTCCTACGCTTGCACCATTTATTCTTGCATAAGCAGTTATTATATTCTGTGCATAATAAGGCTGGACTTCCATGAAATCGCCATTGTCAACAATAGCCCTGATTATCTCCTTCATATCGTATGGCTTGTTTGGATTATCGGGAACTATTGTATTCAATGCCTCTTCTATCCTGTTGAGGTCGTCACCGGTTTCAAGCACAGGTGCTGTCTCAAGGTTGTTTGAAGGGAGGAAGCTCAGAAGTCTTTTTATCTCTTCAATGCATTCCTTTTCATCATGGTTGATGAAATGAGCCACACCGCTTATCTTATTGTGGGTCATTGCACCGCCGAGTTCCTCGGCTGTCACTTCTTCCCCCGTAACAGTCTTTATTACCTGAGGTCCTGTTATGAACATCTGGCTGGTCTTATCAACCATGAATATAAAGTCTGTAATGGCAGGAGAATATACCGCTCCACCTGCACAGGGTCCCATAATCACTGATATTTGCGGAATAACGCCTGATGCAATTGTATTTCTTTGAAATATCGAAGCATAGCCTGAAAGGGCATCAACACCCTCCTGTATCCTTGCTCCGCCGGAATCATTCATTCCAACCACAGGTGCACCCATTCTGAGGGCCATATCCAGAACCTTGCAGATCTTCTTTGCATGCATCTCACCAAGAGAACCGCCCACAACCGTAAAATCCTGGGCATATGTATATACCAATCTTCCGTCTACCGTACCGTAGCCTGTTATTACACCTTCTGCAGGTGCCTCCAGGGACTCCATCCCGAACTCGGTACATCTGTGCTTCACAAATGCATCAAGCTCTATAAAGCTTCCCGGGTCCATAAGCAGGTTTATTCTTTCTCTTGCGGTCAGCTTTCCGGCCTTATGCTGCTTGTTCACCCTGTCAGCTCCGCCTGCCTCGGCAATTTTTTCCAACCTGCCGTGAAGATCACTTATTTTATCTACTGACATAGAATCTCCTCCAATTTCATAACGCTGAGTATATTACTTTCTCTCGCACAGTTCTATCAAAACTCCGCTGGTGCTTTTGGGATGAAGAAATGCTATCTTCGCACCGCCTGCTCCATATCTTGGCTTTTCATCAATGAGCCTCATGCCCTTCTCTCTCATCTCTGCCAATGCCGCCTCTATATCATTAACTCTGAAGGCTATATGCTGGATCCCCTGACCCTTAGCCTCTATGAACTTGGCAATAGGCCCATCGGGAGAAGTAGATTCCAGAAGCTCTACTTCGGTGTCTCCCACCGGAAAAAATGCAACCCTTACCTTTTGCTCCTCGACAACCTCCGTACCATGAAGCTCCAGCCCAAGAACATCCTTGTAAAGCTTTACCGCTTCATCAAGATTGCTCACCGCTATGCCAATATGGTCAACCTTGTCTATCATTCTTATACCTCCTTTTTCACACAATTTAATTCTACAAACTATTTGCTCAAATGTCTATAGTAATGCCTAAATAGGTTTAATAGTGTATTATGCAATATATAAATTACTTCTTGTTCTGCTGGTTTTTGGTGAATTCCTCCATCAGCCTGTTTGCCGCCGAGTATGGATCCAGTTGTTTATCCATGACCTTCCGGGCCAGCTCGTCAATAATGTTTGTATCCGCGCTTAAGCTGTATACTGTGCTTATTACCGTATCCCTGAAGATATCCATTATTTCCGACCTTAGCCTTATCAGCTTTTTCCGGCTGTAACTTCCGCTGCTGCTCTGATATTCCCAATGCTTTTCAATCGACTCCAGAAGCTCTTCAATGCCCTGGTTATCCCTGGCTATTACCTTCAGTACAGGGGGCCGGTAATCCTCCGCCCTGTTAAAGTCCAGCATTGCCTCCAGCTCTGCGGCAGTCCGTTCCGCGCCATCCCTGTCGGATTTGTTGACTGCAAAGATATCTCCGATCTCCATTATCCCTGCCTTTATGGCCTGTATGTCGTCCCCAAGGCCTGGAACCATAACCATCAGTACTGTATCTGCAAGCTTGACTATATCAATTTCAGACTGTCCTACCCCTACTGTTTCAATAAAAATATAATCCATACCGAAAATATCCAATACCTTGACAGCACCGTGAACTGCCTTGGATAAGCCGCCTAAAGCGCCTCTTGTTCCCATGCTCCGTATAAAAACTCCGGGGTCACAGGAGAGATCCGTCATCCTGACCCTATCTCCCAGGATAGCTCCTCCGGTAAACGGGCTTGTAGGATCGACGGCTATTATCCCCACTTGTTTTCCCGCTTTACGGAGCTGCTTTGCAAGCTTGTCGGTCACCGTACTCTTACCGGCTCCCGGAGGTCCTGTTATGCCTATGATCCTGGCATTACCGGTCATATTATAATATTGCCTGATTATTTCAACTGCGACCGCTTCTCCATTTTCAACCATTGATATCAGTCTTGCGGCAGCCCTTTTATCTTTGTTCAGCAAGCCTGCCTTAATATCCATATTTATCTCCTGCACTTCCGCATATAATATATATAAATCGCTCAAAGCAGCTTACATAGAATAGCAGCGATTTATATACCAATATAAACGTTTCGCACTATTGAACTGTTCTGTAAAGGCTTTAGTGCGAAACATATAGTTTATTTTCTTTTAATGTTGGCTCTGATAAAATCTATGGTTACTGAAGTAGGTGTGCCCGGTGTAAATATTCCTGCAACACCCGCGCTTATCAGGCCCGGTATATCATCCTCAGGAATAACTCCTCCGCCCACAACAAGTATGTCCTCCGCGCCCCTTTCCTTCAAAAGGCTGACAACCTTGGGAAAAAGATGATTGTGTGCTCCTGACAATATGCTCATAGCTACACAGTCGGCATCCTCTTGTATAGCTGTTTCTACTATCTGCTCCGGGGTCTGCCTGAGTCCGGTGTATATAACCTCCATACCCGCATCCCTGAGTGCTCTGGCCACAACCTTCGCACCTCTGTCATGACCGTCAAGTCCCGGTTT